>USJP01000100.1 GCA_900555105.1 uncultured Coriobacteriaceae bacterium
CGATGAGTTTTTGCAGAGCTTGAAAGCCACCGCGCGTATCGAGCACGACGGCGATGTCACCTACACGGTTAAGCATGCCCCCGATGCCGTGTCTGAGCTCGGTATCGATCCCCGTATGCTAGGCGGACCCATTGGCCGTCTGGCAAAGAGACTCTGCATCATCCCGGGCTTTGCCTTCGATTTTGTCCGGCTTCCTGTTACTACAGCAATTCTGGGCATCTTCAGAAAATCCTTCAGTAAGACCTCGTCTGCAAACTGCCATATTCAAGATGTCTCAGTGAAAGATGACTCCGTCATCGCACGCGACGGCTATAGGATTCCAACGCGAATCTACAAGCGCGACTACGATAGATGCGACATCTGTCTGTATTTCATGCATGGGGGAGCGTTTATCGGCGGCACCCTCGATCCCTACGACGAATGCTGGAGGATGTTTGCCTCAAAGTTCGGCGTGACAGTCATGAGCGTCGACTATCGTTTGCTGCCCGAAAACCCCTATCCCACCTCGTATAACGACTGCCTCGACGTGCTCTGCCATATCTACGAACACGCCGAGGCCTATGGAATCGACAGGGGCAAGATTTTCGTCTGCGGCGACAGTGCGGGTGGCAATCTTGCCCAAGCATGCACGAATGCAACGCAAGGCACCTCGATGGTGCGCGGGCAACTTTTGCTCTACCCAACGCTCAACCTGTTTTCCATCGAGGATGAGTACTACAAAAAGGGCATCGGCGACTTTGAGTTCGAGCCGACGCAGAAGCTGCTTTCAAAAGGAGTCGTTCGGCAAATGCAGTCGTTAGTGCGGTTCGACATCACGAAGATTGGCATATCACAGCCCGATCAACTCAACAACCCCTACTCCTTTGGCATCACAAGCAACACCCCGACGTTCATCTCCGTCGGCGCCCTGGATTATTTGCGCAAAGACGCCTTCGGCTGGGCGCACAAGCTCAAAGACGCCGGCGTCGAGGTCAAGATGGTCGTCTACAACGGCCTGGGCCACGGCTACATCAACGCCACAGGCGTATTCCCGCAGGCAGAGGATGTTATAGACGAGATGGGGGCCTTCGTTTTGGAGAAATCTGAACTGCGCTGCTAACCCACCCCCATGAGATTCACCGAGCCCTATGTCCCCGTCCAACCATCATCCATGTAAAGGAACGCAAAGTGGTACCCAAGGGAATCCTCTTCGACCTCGACGGCACGCTGCTCGACACCTACGCACTCATTCTTGCCAGCTTTCGCCACGCAACCTCCCAGGTATTGGGACATGAGCTACCCGAAAAGACTCTCATGGCGAAGGTCGGCATGCCGCTCGTTGAGGAGGTCAAGGACTTCACCGATGACGAGCGACTCCAAGCCGATCTGGTCAGCGCCTTCCGCTCCTACAACCAACGGGCCCACGATGGTTTGGTACGCGCGTTTCCAGGAGTCGAGGGAATGCTTCGCATGCTGGCCCCTGAGGGCTTGCGCCTGGGCGTCGTTACATCGAAGCGAGGCGACTTGGCCCGTCGAGGTCTCCAGGTTTGCGGCCTGGGCGGCTACTTCGAGTTCGCCATGGGAAGCGACGAGTACTCAGGCCACAAGCCCGACCCTGCGCCCGTGCTATATGGCTGCGAGCGCCTGGGTCTCTCACCACAAGAATGCGTCTATGTAGGCGACAGTCCCTTTGACATCGCCGCCGGCAACGCCGCAGGATGTGCTACCGTTGCGGTCACATGGGGTATGTTCGGCGAAGATTTGCTGCTCGCAGAGAGCCCTTCCTATGTGGTCCACGACCCACTTGAGGTATGCGGGCGTCTGGGTTTCTAAGGCCGGCCACCGTAACCGGGCGGCTTCTCGCGTGCGCACAGGGATCACACCAGTGCCCGTCAACAAGCCGCGACACCTAGAACGTGCCAGTGCGGGGGCAAATATCGCAGTACAATACGTAAAAATGTCGCGTCTAGGCTCAAAAAAGCCTGATGTGCCAAATAAAGGCCTGTGGGATAATTTTTTGCGTGTGCAGGATGTTGCCATATTCAAGAAATGGAGACGCACCATGAACACGACTCGTCGTACCTTTCTTAACGCTGGGGCTCTCGCTGCTGTAGGCTGCGGCTTGACCTCAGCCATACCATGCCTGGCCAGCGCCGATGAGACCGCTCCGGCTACAAATCAGACAGCCATGCCACCCAAGCCGCTCAATCCCAAGGCCGTGGTGCCGAACCCGTTCATGGGAACGAGCGAGTCCAACATCCACCACGACTGCTGCAATACCGACTCGACCGACGCGGTGCTGCCTATGGGCATCTTCCCTGAGGTTAACGTCGCATTTGAGACCACCAACCCCAACGCTTCGCCGGCCATTTTCTTCGACAATTTCGACAACCCCGTGTCGCCCCTCCTGGGCGGTCTCGCCATCCGCGACCATGACGCCGAAGAGGTCGGCACGCTCGGCTGCTTCTCGCCCACGCAACACGACGGCGGCGGCTACGTCATTCAGAGCTCGTATTCCTTTGTTGACTCGCGCAACCTCATCGTGTGCCCCACAAACCACAACCACGTGCTCATGCTGCGTGCCACCGATGAGACGGGCACACCACTGCCTGTGTTCGAGAAAGTCCTCGACATCGACGTGAAGGCAGCAGCTGAGGCCGCCTTCGGGGTCACCATCGATCAAAACCTGCTTTCCATCGTGTTCGACTACGAGGGCAACCTGTGGTTTGTGACAGGCGGCTTCCGCATCTATCCCAACCGCGGGCAGCAGGGTGCCATGGGCTACATTTCAGCCGCCGCAATCGACGCCATTCTTGCCGGCAATGAGGTCGACCTGTCCCAAGAGGTGCACGTGTACCTGCCCGAACCGGGCGAGGGAGCCGAAAACGGGATTGCCTCTTGCACGCACGGCGCTGTCATTCTTACGAACCTTGCCTGCTACATGCTGCGCGCTAACGACGGGGTTGAAGTTGTGTGGCGCACTCCCTATGAGAGCGCCGGCGCAAAGGACAGCCGTGAAGGCGCAGCCACAACGGGCGGCGGGCTGGCATGGGGTGGCGGTTGCTCGCCTTCGCTTGGCAGCGAGCTTGTCTTCTTCACCGACAACTTGGAAACCGTGAGCCTGCTCGCGCTCAGCATGGAAACGGGCGAGGTCGTCGCAAGCTGCCCCATCATCGACGAGCTGCCCGCCGACATGCCTGTTTCGGTTGAAAACTCCGCCATGGTGTACGACGACGGGCAAGGCCGCGCGAGCGTTATCGCCTGCAACTGGTTCGGCGCCGGCAGCCCCAACCTAGCCAAGCCCGACAGCGACTCGTCCATCCAGAGCTACGAGAACATTTACGACACGAACTGGCTACTCAAGGGCAACTGCATGATTATCCCTGGTATCGAGCGTGTCGACACCATTAAGACCGACGACGGCTACATCATGGAGAGCATCTGGTGCCGCGACGACATCAGCGATACCTCGATGATGAAGCTTTCCACCGCCACTGGCTACATCTACGGTTACGTGCAGGACCTGACCAGCGGTATGTGGCAGTTTATCGCCCTCGACTTCGAGACCGGCGAAACGACGTTGACGGTGGATGTCGCCTCACCGTATGGCTACAACAACATGGCCATCGGCATGTACGCCGCCCACGATGGCAACAGGCTGTATTGTCCCACCGGTTACAAAGAGCTCATGCGCCTGCAGGACCGCTTTGCATATCTGCCCGAGATGCCCTACCGCAAGGTCGACCTCGACAAGACAACGCGCACGATCGTCACGGCCGAGGAATTCGCAGCAGCCGGCGGCCAGGGCACGCCCGCAACCTGGCTGCATGGCGTGGCGGTGCGCAACGTGCATCCCCAGGTCACGCTTGCAGTTCGCATAAACGGCCTCGAGGGGCAGGCGAGCAACTACAGGCTCTTTGCTCTGGGTGCCGACGGCACATACCGCGAGGTCACAGCGGGTTGGTCACTTGAGGGCGTGGGCGAAGATGAGCTTGCGCCCGAGAACATCTACGAGATTCGCCTGACCGTCCAGGATGACGGCGACATCGACCTTGACCCCGACGAGCGTCAGCTGCGCGTGGCCATCCTGCTCGCACGATAACACGCAAACGTCCGAAATCCCGAAGCGCCCCTTCCCTCCCCACGCTGTACTTGCGAGAAGGGAAGGGGCGTATTTGCATGAGGCAGAATGATGGCTTAATGGGCGGGAAGCACCCAGGCGGCCCGTCAACGCACGCCGATGGGGTCGGGAGATGTTTGGCATGTCGTACCGGACATCTGCAAACAGCCCAGTTGAGCTCGTATGGCACACGTCAAAAGGCGCGTGCCAAAAAAGCTGCGGCCATTGAGCCCCGACTGATTGATGTACCCCAGCCGCACGCTTCGTCCCTACTGCGTGAGCCGGTCAAGCACCTCGTCCTTGCCAGGCATCGCAGGGATGGCGCCCGGACGCTCAACGCAGCACGATGCGGCCGCACAGGCAAAGGATCCCGCAGAGAAAAGCTCCTCGCACGAAAGGGCCGTCAAGTCGCTGGGCGTGCGCACCTCCCGTTCATGGACAAGCCAATAAAGAAGCGCGCCCCAGAAGGAATCGCCTGCGCCGGTCGCATCGCGCGGTTGGCAAGGGCACGTTGGCACAAACACGTTCTCGGCTCGCGTCGCAACGAATGCCCCTTGGGACCCCAGCGTCACGGCAGCGAGGGCAGCACCCTGGTCGAGAATGTACTGGGAAGCGGCCTCGGGGTTGCCTGTACCGCACAGCAGCAAAGCCTCGTCTTCGTTGATTTTCACCAGGTCAGCCCGAGACAAAAGCGCCGACATCTGCTCGACGGCTTCATGCTCGCTAGGCCACAAGCTGGCCCGGTAGTTCGGGTCATAACTGACGAGGACACCTGCCTGGCGGGCAACGCTCACCGCATGTAACGTCGCCGTGCGAGCAGGCTCATCGGTAAGGGAAAGGGATCCCACATGGAGCACATAGCAGTCGCGTATGACCCGCTCAGGCACCTCAGCAGGGGAGAGTCGCGTATCAGCACCCGGCTTGCGGGCAAATGAGAACGAGCGCTCGGCCGTACGCGGGTCGACCTCGACAAAAGCGAGCGTGGTGAACGCCTCGGGGTCCTGCACAACAGACGACACGTCCACGCCACGCTCTTGGAGGGAACGCCTGAGAAAGCCACCGTGCATGTCTGCACCGACCTTGCCCACGAACTGGGCGGACATGCCAAGCCTCGCTGCCTGTACGGCAACATTGGCCGGAGCACCTCCAGCATTGCGCTCAAAGAGGACCTGACCATTGGCGGAGAACCCTGCCTGAGTGAAATCGATGAGCACTTCGCCGAGTGCTACGAGCTCAGGAGAGAAAACGTTAGACATGAGGGACCTCACTTGATGTTGACAGGATGCGTCCAGGAACCTGCAGGGGCATCCTAAGGGCAAATAACATATATTTCAGGATTTCAAAAAACACGTCAACTGGTACTTTGTTAAAATAACATACATATGAACGAATGAGATGTATGTTATTTCCCTCCTTCCGACGAATAGGTGCCCCCATCCATGGAAAACATGCCGTCTGCAGGGTACCCAACGTCGCCTTTGCCTGTGTTCGGGTTAAGATGCCTGCAAGAAAAAAGAACCCTTTTCCCACGACGTATGCCACTCACACCAAGGAGGGTCCGGCGACTATGACCCAAGAGATTAACCAGCAGCTTCTAGGCGGGGAGCGCGCCTTGTTCCACGCCCATGACCTGCGTATTACCGACACTGTCTTTACCGACGGCGAGTCACCCCTCAAGGAAAGCTCTGACATCGAGCTTGTGGGGAGCGCGTTTCGTTGGAAGTACCCGCTGTGGTACGCCACGCACGTCACGGCACGCAACTGCACGTGGTTCGAGATGGCGCGCTCGGGCGTGTGGTACACCGACGACATCTTGGTAGAGGACTCTGTCATCGAGGCCCCGAAGAATTTCCGCCGCTGCACCGATGTCACGCTTCGCAACGTGACGCTGCCCAATGCGGCCGAGACGCTGTGGACCTGCCGCGACATCACACTTGAAAATGTCACGGCAAAGGGCGACTACTTCGCCATGAACAGCGAGAACATCGAGATAGATGGCCTGGTGCTCGACGGCAACTACTCCTTTGACGGGGCGCGCCACATTCACGTGAAGAACTCGCGCCTACTCTCTAAGGACTCCTTCTGGAACACCGAAGACGTGCTCGTGGAGGATTCCTACATCGCCGGTGAGTACCTGGGCTGGAACTCCAAGGACCTGCGCCTGGTCAACTGCACCATCGAGAGCCTGCAGGGCATGTGCTATGCTGACAATATCGTGCTTGAGAACTGCAAGCTCATCAACACGACCCTTGCCTTTGAGTACTCGAGCGTGACCGCCAACCTCACGGGCCGCGCGG
>USJP01000101.1 GCA_900555105.1 uncultured Coriobacteriaceae bacterium
TCGGCGGTGGCCGTGCTCGATCGTTCCGAGTCGTTCGGCGGTGTGGGCGGCCCCGTCGCCGCCGAGGTGAAGGCTTCCATGTACGACGCGGGTCTCACCGTGCCCGTGCGCGCCTACATGTATGGCCTGGGTGGCGCCGACCTCACCTGCCAGATCGTGCGCGACATCTACAACGAGCTCAAGGACCCCGCAAGCCTGCCCAGCCTCACCTACAAGGGCAACCGCTAAGAAAGGAGGACCTGCGATGGCCAACCTCAAGCAACTCTCCGAGCTTCCCAGCCGTCTGGCCCCGGGTCACCGCCTGTGCGGTGGCTGCGGCGCCTCCATCGCCGTCCGTCAGGTGCTCATGGGTGCCGGCGACACGCCCGTCGTCGTCTCCAGCGCCACGGGATGCCTGGAGGTCTCTACGACGGTCTATCCGTACAACTCCTGGGACGTTCCCTTCATCCACAACGCCTTCGAGAACTCCGCTGCGACCCTGTCGGGCGTCGAGGCCGCTTTTAAGGCTCTCAAGCGCGCCGGCAAGATCGACCCCGACAAGAAGGTCAAGTTCATCGCCTTCGGCGGCGACGGCGGTACCTACGACATCGGCCTGCAGTCGCTGTCGGGCGCCATGGAGCGCGGCCACGACATGGTGTACGTGTGCTACGACAACGGCGCGTACATGAACACGGGCATCCAGCGCTCCGGCGCCACCCCCTACGGCGCCTGGACCACCACTTCCGAGGTGGGCTCGTGCGGCCTGGGCAAGATGCAGCGTCGCAAGGACCTCACGTCCATCCTCGCTGCGCACCACATCCCCTATATCGCACAGACTTCCGTCAGCCACTGGCAAGACCTCGTGCGCAAGGCGGAGAAGGCCATCAACACCGACGGCCCCGCGTTCATTAACATCCTCGCCCCCTGTCCTCGCGGTTGGCGCATTCCCTTCGACATGACCGTGGAGATTGCGCGTCTGGGCGTGGAGACCAACTTCTGGCCGCTCTTCGAGGTGGAGAACGGCGTGTGGAGCCTCACCGAGCAGCGCCGCGTGAAGCCGGTCGAGGAGTTCCTCAAGCCCCAGGGCCGCTTCAAGCATATGTTCAAGCCGGGCAACGAGTGGATGGTCGCCGAGTGCCAGGCTCAGACCGACGCCAATCTGGCATACCTGCGCGCCATGGTGAAGGGCACGCAGCCCCAGGCGCAGGAGTAACTGCGCGCCTGCATTAAGACTGGTGATTTTTAGGCGGGAACCTGCGGTTTTGCGTGGGTTCCCGCCTTTTTGTGTGCTTGGATAGAAGGGTGCCCGGCGGGGTACACGGTGCGAACCCCGGGGTGCTGCAGGGGCGGGCCTCGCAGGTTTGTTGGGACACGAAGGTTTGGAGGCACGGCATGGCTCAAGAAGAGAAGAAGGCGGGCGTGGCCGGCAAGGTCGTGCTTGTCATAGTGCTGGCGCTCATCGTTGCGGTGGGCGTGTTTGCGGGCATGCTGTATTCGTCCTACCAACGCATCATGCCGTTTGCGTCTCAGATAGAGGCATCGGCCGCAACCATCGAGGAGCGCGCGCAGGCCTATGACGTCGACGGGGTCACCTCGGAGCTTGCCCAGGTCGACTCCGCGCTTGACGGCATTGCGGCCGAGCTCGATGGGGGTGTGTGGGATGTGGCGGCGTGCGTGCCCGTGCTTGGCGAAGATGTGCGCGGTGCCCGTACGCTTGCGGCTGTGGGGCAAGACGTCATGGCAAGCATCGTCATGCCGGTGTCCGACGCCGCGCGGACGCTGCCTTCCGGCGTGTTGGACTCGCTGGGCAAGGGCCTTGTGAGCGCGACGATGGGTGTCACGGGCGAGTTTGTCCTGTCGGGAGCAAACGATGTGGCGAATGCATTGGCTGGCATCGACGGCATGGTTGAGACGCTGCGTGCCGCGGGCCCCAGCCTCGATGCCGACGCCCGGCAGTTGGCTGCGCTCAGTGACTTCCATTTTGACGAGCTCAACCAGGCACGCGACGAGCTTGCCGGTATGGTGGACGACCTTAGGAGCGCGCTCGACCAAATCTCGCCTGCGCTTGAAGGTTATGCGAGCGCCAAGCAAGTAGTGAACGATGCGGCTGACGCAGCAGGTCAAGTCGCCGGTCAAATTGCCGATGCGGCTGGTCAGGCCCTGGGCGAGGCGGCCGATGCCGTGAACCAGGCCTTCCCTGAGGCTGCGAAGAAGGCACAGGATTTGGTGGACGGCGCCAAGGAGTTCGGCGAAGGTGCCAAGAGCTTCGCCGATGGCGTGCGCGACGCGGTTTTGGGCTAGAAGCTGCGCGGAGCGTTAGTCATTAAGTTCGACATGCGCCTTGTGTACGACGCGGGTGATGAGGTCGGCGTTCACACGCCCCTCGTCGCCTGCGTCTTTTTGTAGGAACATGAGGTACTCGATGTTGCCCTCGGGGCCCTTGATGGGCGAGTGGGTGAGGTCGAGCACGGCAAAGCCTGCCTGTCGTGCCTGTTCGACCACACAGGTGAGCACATCGCGGTGGACCTGCGGGTCTTTGACGACGCCGCGCTTGCCTACATGCTCGGGACCTGCCTCGAACTGCGGCTTCACGAGGCAGACGGCGTGGGCCCCGGTATGGATGAGCCCGGCGAGGCTCGGCAGCACCTTGCCCAGGGAGATGAACGAGACGTCTGATCCCAAAAAGTCAGCTTCTGCGCCGAGGAGCTCTGGGGTGGCCAGGCGGATGTCGAGGCCTTCGAGGCTCGTGACGCGCTCATCTGCCACAAGGCTTTCGTGCAGCTGGTCGTGACCCACGTCGATGGACCACACATGCGCCGCGCCTGCCTGAAGCATGCAGTCGGTGAAGCCGCCCGTGGAGGCGCCGGCATCAACGCAGCGCAGGCCACTCAAGTCGATGCCCCACACCTCGAGCGCACGCGCCAACTTCAACCCGCCGCGTCCCACGAAGGGGATGGCGCAACCGCGCACCTCGAGTTTGTCGACAGGCGTCACCATGGCGCTCGCCTTGGTGCAGACCTGGCCGTTCACATAGACGAGGCCCTGCGCGATGGCTGCCTTGGCCTTTTCGCGCGAAGGGCATTTGCCGAGTTTGGCAAGCACGAGGTCGAGCCGTGCGGTGGGGGTCATTTCGTTTCCTTCGACGAGGTTTTGGCGCGCATGTGCCATGCGATGATGCGCACAATGATGAAGATGATGGCAAAGAGGGCCGCGCTGACGTCGGCGACCTCAAGCACGTAGGTGTTGTTCTCAAAGAGGGCGTAGAGCATGACGAGGGTGAACGCGACGGCAAGCGCGCCATTCACGACACTCAGCACCTTGATCAAAATGCGGCGGGCTTTGTCGCGCGTGCTCGTGGCCACAAGGAGGCCGTAGAGCAGCGCCGTCACGCCGGCCACGACTGCCAGCACAGGCAGCACGCGAATGAGTCTGATGAGCACGTTTACCATGGGGCACCTCCCGCTTGCCGTTTGCATAGGATACTTGATGCGCACTGCCGCGCGTCTGTAAAAGCGGCTATAAAAAAACGAAAGCCGCTCGACTCCTCATCGAACTGGCCTTCGTCCCTTGGGAGGGTGAATGTATGTGCGAGGAAATGACCTCGCGATGGGCTGCAATCCTTTGGATGCAACTGAAGAAATAGTAGCAAGTGTGATATATGCAACAATAGAACTGCGCAAATTGCCATATACTCATACCAAGTTGTACTAACATGTACCAACTATGCACAGTGTTGAGCGCTAGCCTTGGGAGGGCTTGTGGCTGAAAACATAGATGCCGCCGATCAGGCGCAGGCATTGCCCGCGCAGCGTATCGAGGCGACCGACTTGGGCTTTGCCCAAGGCGATGCCCTGCGCGTGGAGGATGTCACACGCATCCTGCACGTGAGCAGGAACACCGTATATAAACTGGCCCGCACAGGTGAGCTGCCGTCGTATCGCGTGGGCAGGCAGATGCGCTTTCGCTATGACGACGTACGCGCGCGGCTTGAGAGCGTTGCTGCCAGCCAGGAGACGAAGGCCGCTGTTGCCTCGGGGGCAGACGAGCCGAGTGATGTGCCTGTTCCAGGCGACGTGCTCGATGAGGTACCGTCGTGGGTGCGTGGCTCCATCGTCGTGGGCGGCCAGGAAATCGTGGCTGACATGCTGGCGAACTACCTGGCAGGATTGGGTGTCAAAGCACTGCGCTGTCACACAAACGACTATATGAGCCTTGCGCGCATGTACACCGGTGGCGCTCATGCTGCGGTTGTGGGTCTGTGGAGCGAGCGCGACTGTGCCTACAATGCGCCGTATCTGCGCACGCTCCTGCCTGGTGTGCCTGCCATCTCGTTTAGGCTGTTCAAGCGCCAAGTTGGTTTCACGGTAGCCGCAGGCAACCCCCTGAGTCTCTATGAATGGGGCGACCTGCTCAAACCCGGTGTTGTCATCGCAAACCGCGAGCGCGGTGCGGGCCCCCGTGTGCTGCTTGACGAGAAGCTCAAGTATCTCGAGGCGCGTGCCGACGCTTTGGAAGGGTACGACCGTCCTGCCGCCTCGGAACTGGCTCAGGCCCTCATGGTGTCGCGCGGTCTTGCAAACGTCGCTGTCACCTCAGCCAAGCCGGTCCGTCAACTGAGGGGTCTGGAGTTTGTTTCCATGCAGGAAGAAGCCGTTGACCTTGTGGTTCTCAAGACGCCTGCTACCGCTTCTTTCATCAAGGCTGCCCGCAGCCTTTTGCGCACAGCTGCCTTTAGGAGCGAGTTTGATACGACGCTGTATGAGACGAAGCTTATGGGCGAACCCGTCTACGAATGCTGACGCGGGCCGCTGTGGCACGTCATCTGCGGCGTTGCTTTGAGGCTCGCGTACCTTAGTACGCCACGCCTCAAAGCGCCTTGCAGCTGACGCACCACAGCGACCCGGGGGAGATTATTTGGGGGTTAGTGGAACGCCAGTACACCGCGCCCCAATCCGCCTTGTAGCTGGTGCACCACAGCGACCCGGGGAGATTATTGGGGAGTCGCGGTACAGTCAGTACGCTGCGCCCCGATCCGCCTTGCGGTTGACGCACCACAGCGACCCGGGGGAGTTTGGCGGCATGAAAAAGGGCGCGCCTGCAATTATCTGCAGGTGCGCCCTTTTGGTGCATAGACTGGTCGAGGTGCTACCTCGTGGCGTTCTCGGCGTTCATGGTCATGGTCTGGAAGCGGTGCTCCATCCAAGCGTCGGGATAGTGCTCGTCGCAGAACTCCTCCACAGCCGTCTCAGCGGGGATGCCCACTTGGCGGGAGAACCAGCGGTCGTAGCTCACCAAGGTGAGACCGCCGTCTATGATCATGAGTACCAGGGCCACGGTTGTGACGGCGTAGCGCCAGTTCCAGGGAATTTTGTGCACGAGGTCGAAGATGAGGGGCATGAGGTACTTCACCCACACCAGGCCTAAGATGCCCCAGGCCGCCATGAAGGCGCCGTTCGTACGCCCGTCGATGGAGAGGAACGTGCCACTGTAATCCCACGCAGTGATGCCGAAGGCGAACTCCAGCAGGTAGCTCACCAAGAACTCGAACGCGCCGCCGATGAGGGCGCTCAGGAAGAAGATGGGAATCGGGTTCTTGTCGCGGATGCCGTTGAGGCCGATGGTCATGAGCACGGCGCCGAAACCATAGATGGGGGAGAAGGGGCCGTAGAGCATGCCCGCGCGGTCCATGTAGCCCGCACCCCTCACCAGGCAGAAGATGGTCTCGATGATGACGCCCAACACGCAGCAGATGACGAACGTCCAAAACAGGTTGAAGAAGGTGAGCTTGAAGGGGGCCTTGCCACCGTACTTCTTGAGATGCTCGAGACGCTCCTCTTCTCGGCTGCGCTCGTCGAGTTTGCGTAGTTTGCGTTCGAGAGCGCGCTCCTCGGCAAGCGAGGGGTCGAGATAGATTTGCAGCACGATCATAAAGACGATGGGGATGCCCGTCGCGTCGAGGGCGTGGTTCACGCCGCTGTTCAGGATGTTGAGGATGAGCTGGGCCACCAGCAACACCATGACGGTACGGGCGATCTGCGCAGAGTGGCGGCGCTTGTCTTTGACGAGCAGTACGCCCAGCGCGATGTCAAATCCCGCGATGAGTCCCGAGCTTGCGGCCAGGCAAATCAAGAGCGCCAGTACCGGCTTCTGCAGCGTGGTGCCGCCCGTGAACTGCGTGATGTCAATCTCGAAGACGAAGGCGAGGATGATGGCAAGAACGACGGCGAGCAGCTTCAGGATTTCGACGGCACCCCAAATGATCATGAGGATGCCGAAGACCTTGAGCGGCACGGGAACCTTTTTGGCCGGGATGGCTTGGCCTTCGGTCACGATGGGCTCGGTGGGCTTGCAACCTTGTGCTTCAGCTGCCGGCTCG
>USJP01000102.1 GCA_900555105.1 uncultured Coriobacteriaceae bacterium
TCATGCACTCAAAAACCGCAGCGCATCAGGTTCCGCAACCCTCCAAAGCGCGGGTTCTCGTCCGCAAGGCGCACAGGTGCGATGTGTACTGGAGTACATGAGCTCCTGTGGAACGCAGCGGACGAGGTTCCGCAACCCACTTAAACGCGGGTTCTGATGCGCAAGGCGCGCGATGCCGACGTGTACTGGAGTACTCTAGGCATCGCGGAACGCCGCGCATCAGGTTCTGCTACATCCTCACCTCGCCGTCCTGCCAGGTACGGTCGCGGAGGATGTAGTAGTACGACGGGTCGTTGCCTGCGTTGGGCAGCTGGTACAGGTCGGACTCGCTGTACTCCTTTGCGGCCTCGCCCAGGGTGATGCGTCCGCCGGTGAACATGGCGTCGTAGCTGACGACGTCGGCGCTGCGGTCCACGTCGTAGACGATGGCCGGGGCCTCGAAGGTCTCGATGCCCTTGTCCAGGTCGCCGAAGAAGCGGGCACGGCCACCGCACTGGCTCACGCACTGGGGCAAGCCGCCCTCTTCCACGAGGTCGTGGCACAGGGTGCACTTCTCCACCACGGTGAGCTCCTCGTTGAGGTAGCGTACGCCGTAGGGACAGGCAGAGACGCAGGCCTGGCAGCCGATGCACTGCTCGGCGTCAATCTGCACGGTGCCGTCGTCGAGCTTGACCGAGGCGCCCGTGGGGCACACGGCCACGCACTCGGGGTTCTGGCAGTGCTGGCAGGAAACGGGCAGGTAGTACATCTCAACGTCGTTGGTGTGGACGTAGTCGGCCTTCTTGGTGGGGCCCACGCGCAGGACCTTGTTCCAGAAGTTGCCAATCTGCACGTTGTTGACAGCCTTGCAGGCGACCATGCATGCCATGCAGCCCACGCAGCGGTTGAGGTCGGTGACGATTGCGTACTGGCTCATTTCCTACGCCTCCTCTCGAATGTCGTAGTTGGGCAGCCATTCCTTCAGGCGCGGGTCGGAGGCGTCGGCGATGATGGGGGTGCCGTCCTCGGGCGCGCAGGGGATGACCTGGCCGTCGGGGCAGTTCTCGGGCGTGGCCTTGTAAATCTTGACCGGCACGCCGCGCATGTGGCTGGAGCCGATGAACTTGTCCTGGCCGTTCGGGTCCCAGATGCAGTCGATGCAGGAGAGCTCGAAGCCGTGCGTGGGTGCGGGGAGCTCGGGATACCACCAGGCGTGCTCGGCGTTTGCCCAGCCCTTGGCGATGCCCTCGTAGAGGTCCACGGTCTGGCGCACCTTGCCCCACTCGGTCTCAATCCAAGCCCAGTCACCCTGCTCAAGGCCGAGCTCTGCGGCGTCGGCGGGGTTCATCTCGAGGCGTGGCACGGGCCAAATCTCGCGGCACCAAGGCAGCTGGCGATGCTCGGAGTGGAAGTACACCGGGATGCGGCGGCCAGTGGTGAGCAAGATGGGGTACTCGGTGGTGTCGACGGTGCCGTTGGGGCCAGAAGCGGGCTCCTCGAAGACTGGCATCATTTCCTTAATGACGTCGAACTTGCCGGGCTCGAACTCGTTGGCCTTGTCGAGGCAGTAGGTCTCGAAGGCCATGGGCCAGAACTGCACGAGGCCGTTGGAGGTGGGGCAGCCGAAGTTGTTCATCGGCTGGCCGTTCTCATCGAGGCCGCCCCAGGGAGTGCCGGTGCAGGCGTCCTTGCCCATGCGCATCCAACCGGTCTCGAAGCGGCGGTAGGTGCCCCAGCGGTTGGGCTCGAGGACCTTGGCGTTGAACCAGCCGTTCTCCTGGAAGTCCTTGCGGTAGTCCTCGAAGTGCTCCCACTTGCAGCCGGGGTACTGGGTGTCGAAGCCGCTGACCTCGTTGTGGGCCTGGAACCACTCTTCAAGACGCTCGTCGGAGTCATAGGCGCCGGGCGCGTCGCCCTTGATGTTCATCCAGGTGCCGTTGGGGTTGCCCTGCTTCTCCAGCGCCTCGAAGAGCAGACGGTTGATGTCGTAGTCGAACTTGGCATCAGCCGGCGGCTCGATGGCGCGCTGGGTCAGGCCGATGCCGCCCGAGGCGCCCTGGGAGACGCGGATGTTGTTAATCTCGGTCCAGTGCGCGCAAGGCAGCAGGATGTCTGCCATCTCGGTGCCGGGGTGGTGGAACATGTTGATGTCGACCCAGAAGTCCAGGGAGGCAAGGGCGTCCCAAGCAAGGTGGGCGTTGGACATGTTCATGAAGGAGCCGGACTCGTTGATGCCGCCGCGGATGGGGTAGGGATCGCCGGTCAGAGCGGCGTTCCAGGTGCAGGTGGCGTCAGACCACTCGTTGTAGTACGCGGTGATTGGGAACTTGTCGGCGCCCACCATGTTCTGAAGGACCTCGTAGCGATCGGGAATCTGGTCCATGGGGACCTCTTCGTCGGCGAGGTAGAAGGGCGGGCATGCACCGAGACCCTTGAGCTGCCACTTGACCTCCTGGGGCATGTTCACGCCAGGGGCGGCGGTGGACTGCTCGTCGACGGGGGTGCGGGTCAGGCCGCGGTTGCCGGCGGGGCCGTCGAAGTTGCCGGAGGTATAGATCAGGTTCAGGACGGCGCGCACGGTCTGAGTGCAGTTGCCGATCTGGTCGGGGGCGAGGTTGAGGTGGATGCCGCCGTTGCCCCAGGTCTGGCCCTCGGGACGGGTAGCCCACTTCAGGAACGACTCCTCAATGGCGACGGGGTCGAGGCCAGTGATCTCGGAGCACCACTCGGGGGTGCAGTTCTCCACGGACTTTACCAGGTAGGACCACACGGGACGGGCGATGTGCTTGGAGCCGTCGGCCAGGGTGATTTCATGCTCGCCTTCGAGGTCGAAGTCGATGCCGGCCTCCTCAAGCTCCCAGTAGGACAGGGGCGGCAGGTAGCCCTCCTGCGAGGTGCCCTCGTACATGACGGTCATCTCGTCGCGGGTGGGGGCAACGTGGTTGCAGCCTTCCCACTGCGTGGTGTCGGTGTCCCAGTACACCAGGCCGCCTTCGCCGTTGTTGGCGTTCTTGTTCCAAGCGTAGAACTTGCGGGGCGAGCCGCCCTCGACCAGGTCCATCTCCTTGAGAAGACGGGTCTTGAGCTTGTCGCCGGTCAGGTCGGGCGCAGCGGTGACGGGGGTGGAGAGGGTGAAGTAACGGCCGCCGGTAGGCTCCATGTCTTCGATGACGAGAAGCGACGCGTCGGTCCAGCGCTTCACGAACTCCCAGTCCACCAGGTCATGCTTGAACATGAGGTACTGCCAGCAGTTGGCCAGGGCGCCGTCCGAGCCGGGGCGCAGGTTCAGCCAGTAGTCGGCCTCCTTGCCGGCGCCGGTGAGGCGGGGGTCAACGATGATGTGGGTGTCGGCCTCGGAGAACGCGTCCACGAGGTTGCGGCAGGAGTCGTCGTAGTTGGAGTTCTCAGGCGCGGTGCCCCACTGCACGTACACGCGGGGACGGTCGCGCAGGGCCATCCACGGAGCGCCGTCGACGGAGGTAATCCAGCCCATGAGGCGGCGCGGGCCCTTGCAGATCTCGGAGGCGACGTGCGCGTTGGGCGTGTCAAACAGCCACTTGTAGAAGGCGTAGGGACCGTAGACCCACTGGCGCGAGGTGCCGCACATGTTGAAGATGGACTGGCCCCCGTACTGGTCGATGATCTCGGTGAACTTCTCACCGATGGTCTCCATGGCCTCTTCCCAGCTGATGCGCACCCAGCCGGGCTCCTCGCCCTTGGGGTTCGTGCGCTTCATGGGATGGTAGATGCGCGCGGGGTGATATGCGGCCTGGATCGATGCCTGGCCCTTGGAGCAGTGGTTGCCCGAAGACTGGAACGACGACTGGTCGCCCTCGGTCTTGACGATGCGGCCGTTCTTCACAGTGACCCAGACACCGCACTCCATCTTGCCGCAACCACGGCAGCAGCTGCGGATGCGCTTGACCTCGTCCTCGCGGTCGACGGCGCTCGGGTCTTCGGCCAGAGCGGCACCGGTGCCCACGACCCCTGAGAGCGCGACCGTCGCGGCGGTCACGGCAGACAGCTTGGTGAACGCGCGGCGTGTCAGGCTGAGCTTGCCCATGCTTTCCTCCCTTACTTTCGTTGCTTTCCCTTTGAGGTGGGGAGCCTCGTGGCAAGTGGTTACCGCCGTGAATGCCCCGCCCCATTCCCATTGTGCGCGCACGTAGAAAGAAGAGCATCATGCAAAGGGTCTTTTTCCGGCTCATATGCGTCGATTTGAATATCATGCAAAATGCGATAGTGGCTGGTAGATTGCTTGTTGATGCTGTTCTTGCGGCAGGAGGGCGACGCTCGTTTATATTGGCCTGGAAGAAGACTGGCGCACGTGGGATTTTGGTTTGCGTGTAGTTGGAGCCACGCACGCCTGCCACGGGGTGGGCGACAAAGCGGGCCGTAATCGCCTGTGTGCCTCCCAGATTTCTGGCGATTGCTTATAATGCGAGCAAGGGGGGCAAAGAGGACATGGAACAGGACACGTCGACGACAATCGAGACTTCGGCTGCCGAGCCGGATATTGCCGCACGCCTGCAGGATGTGCGCTGGCGCGAGCTCGTGGGCTTGCGCTCGATTGGATTTGCGCTGGCACGCGCCTGGGTCTACCTCATGTTCATTGGCGCGGCGGCAAGCTGCGTCACTTGGAACGGCAGCCCGATTCCCGACGTTGTGTTCGGCATCTCTACGGTGTGCCTGTTCCTCACGATGTTTCTGCCTGCTTTTCGCGCCAAAGAGTTCTGCGCGTGTATGAGCAAGCCGCATGTGCGTTGGGCCGTGCCTGCCCTGTTGTGCTCAGGCACGCTTGCCGTTGTTTCCTCAACCCTGTCTGGCGTGCCTACGCAGGCACTTTGCGTGTATGGCGGTGTGGCGACCGGCGTGGGTTCGGGTCTGCTCGACCTGGGATATGGCGAGCTGTACCGCAACGTGCCTTCGCGCCAGACCGCTTTCGAGGCGCCGTTTGCATTTCTCCTGGCTGCCGTTGTGTACTTCGTTTCGTGGTGGCTCCCGCCTGTGGGGGCATGCCTGCTTGCCTGCGCCATCCCCCTTATATCGAGCTTCATCCTCTTTGGCCCTTCGGGCGTGTGGTCTCCGGCGTCGCAGCCTGCCGTGCGCCCCGTGCCCATTTCCATCGCCAAGTTTGCAGTGCGCGTGGGTGTATGCGCGTGCCTGGTTGGTCTGGCCGACGGCATGGTGCGCGCCGTGTTCATAGCGGCGGGCGGCATGGGTATGCGCGACCTCTACCATGTGCCGTTTCTTATTGCCTCTATCGTCACGGTGGTCATCATTTGGGGAAGCCTTATCGTGCGCAAGACGTTTGACCTGCGCTGGATATACAAGGTGACCGTGGGCATCATGGCGTTCGTGTTCCAGCTGCTGCCCATTTTCGTTGGCACGGGCCTGCAGAGCGTACTGGCGCTCGCGGGATACGGCACGTTCAACGTCCTCATCTGGATGCTTCTGGCTGACATCACCTATACCTACCGCCTTTCCTCGGTCACGGTGTTTGGCATCGGCTGGTCGATGATCACGCTGGGCGTGTTGCTCGGCTCGCTTGCGGGTAGCGCGGTCGTTGCTGCTTTCTCGCCGTTTTCGCCGCGCATGTTGAGCATTGTCGCGCTGGGGGCGACGTGCGCCGTGCTCTGCTCCTATATGTTCGTGCTCAAGGAAAGCGACCTGGTCAAGATGACGGCGCTTGCCGAGAGCGCGGAGGATGCTGCTGACAAGGCGGCTTCGCCGGTCTCCGATGAGGACGGCGCCCCTCGCCCGCCGAGGTTTGTGAGTCGCTGCCGAGACATCGCCGAGCGTTACGGACTGACCGAGCGCGAGACGGAAGTCATGATTTCGTATGCCAAGGGTCGCTCATATGCGCGCCTGCAGGAGGAGCTCCATGCCTCGCGCGGCACGGTGACCACGCACTTGCGCCATATCTACCAGAAGCTCGACATCCACAGCAAGCAGGAGCTGCTCGACCTTATCGAGGGCAGGGTTGCGCCGCAAGAAGAAGGGGAGAGCAAGCTATGACGCTGGCAGACGAGAGGTGCGCGGCTGTAGGTGAGGGACATGCGACTGGGGTTGGGGGGCCATGAGATGCAAGGTGATTGCGTGAGTGCCGCCGAGATTGCCTCGGTGAAGCCTGACGTGCAGGAAAACGGCCAGACGCATGAGATAATCGGGAGGCTTCTGGCGGATGCCCCGGCCGACTCCTCCGCGTGGCGTGCGCTGAAGTTCTCCGCGCTTTGCTTGGAGCGTGGCGGCCTTCCGACCGATGTCGAGCGTCTGTTCCTGTTGGAGGACCTTAAAGGTGCCGGCCTGCCCGCCGCGCAGCTTCGCGCGGTGCAGGCGGCGATGCGTGCGGATAAC
>USJP01000103.1 GCA_900555105.1 uncultured Coriobacteriaceae bacterium
TTTTTGTTGCTTTGTTCCGCTACGGCAGCGCCCTCCTTTCTTGCATAGTACGGATTTATTCCGTACACTAGTCTCAACACGATAACGAGCGAGCCGCTTTGGGATTGGGGCAGACATGCCGGTTGTTGCGGAGAAAAAAGAAAAGCAGTATCGGATGGACATCCGGCTCACGCAGCTTCAGCGCTTGAGCTATGAGCGAGCCGCGTCGCTGCGGGGCCAGACGCTTACCCAATGGGCGACGGCGCATCTTGATGAGAGTGCGCGACGCGACATCGACGAGGTGATGACTACCGCCCTGTCGCCTGAGGCCTTCGATGCTTTCTGCGCAATGCTCGACGCTCCCATGCCCGAGGCGGCGCAAAACCTTCTCGCTCGCAAGTCGGTGTGGGAATGAGTGGGTTCACTCGCCCGGTCCAACTGCCAGTTGGGGTAGGAATAGAGGGTTTTACCTGCGGCGATGAAATCGCCGACAATTGGGCGGCCCATCACTCGGCATCGGCGCGTCTCTGCCGTTGTCTACGCAACCTATTGTGGCGATGTCGTCGCTGGCTTCTACACGCTGAGCGCCCATTCCGTGACCAGGGCATCAGTGAGTGGGGGATGGTTTGCGCGCAATGCCCCCGAGCAGATTCCCGCCGTTCTTTTGGGCATGCTTGGTGTGGACGAGAGGTTCAAGGGTCTTGGCTTGGGTGCATCGTTGCTCCGCGACGCCATTCAGAACGCGATGAAGGTTGCGAGCCTCGCGGGTGCCCGTGCACTCGTTGTGGACCCAACGGGCCCCGATGCGGCGGCCTTCTACGAGCATTTCGGCTTCACAAAGCTCCCGGGAACATCACGCATGGCGCTTAAGCTGGGATAATTCACCCGAATGCTGTGCCTGATGTATTTTTAGCCGCCCCGGACCTGCCCCGTTGGTGTTTGGAGGAGAGGGAAGCAGCCCACGACCTCGCCAGGACTGCCTCGGTTCGGTGAGGCCCGCAGGCTTCTTTGTTTGACGCATGCCACAGCTCGCTTACCGCGCCAATACAGCCTCGGTGATGCCGGCCTCTTTGAGCTGCTGCTGCATGGGGGCGGCGAAGGCATGATCGACGTTGCGCACGCGTTCGGGCTGCTCGAAGAGCGCGCGGCAATACGTGTCGGCCTCGTTCAGGGGGCCATCATCCTCTCCCAGCACGTGCGAGATAAAGGTGACAAGAGGATCGAAGTTCACGTCGACGCCGACGCTGCGATTGCGGTAGTTCGCGCGTACGAGGGCGTTCCTGAAGAAGGATGCGTGCGTCTCGAAAGGCTCGTTGTCCAGGTCGAAGCCAAGGCGGTTGAGGTAGAGCTCGCAAAACACAGCGACCGTCCTCGTGTTTCCCTCCCAGAAGGGATGCGTGAACCACACGTCGGAGACAAACCCGGCAAAATGGGAGAGGTCGGCATAGCACATCCCCGCCCCGCCGTCTGAGTACGTCGCATAACGATAGTCGCGCTCTTTGGCGAAGAGAATTTCCAATGACCGCTCGATAAGGCTGGGGGCGCCGTACAGCAAAGTGTCGCCATTGAGCGCAGGCTCAAGCTTGACAAGGGATTCGGTGCGATAGGCCCCGGGATGATAGACTGCCGGGTCAAGGTCTTGGAACAGATGGCGATGGATGTGTGCGAGCAGCTCGTGGTCGAGGGCGAACTCTCTTGCGCCCAGCAGCTCCACGATGCGCGCGCTGACCTTGTCGGCCTCCTCGGTGCGGCGGGGCTGCTGCGGGGGTACCGACCCACGTGCGTAATAGCTGTTGAGTTCCTTCGTTACCTCGGCGATTGAGATGTCGCCCCGCGTATGGGAATCGGCGAGCTCATGCACGTATTCGGATGGGGCGAGCCCATCGATTGCCTGAAGGCCGAAGGCGGTCTTCCAGTACCTTGCCTTTGCCTGCGACGAGGGGCTTGGCTGGGCAATGTAGCCGCTCGAAAACTCGTCAGCCCTGTCGAAAGGGGTCATCCTCATCGTCTCCTTCGCGCTGCCTGTGCACTGTCCCTGCAGTATAGCCGACGATGCGGAGCGCTGGCAGGGGTGGTTGGCGTGTCCAGCTGACCTCAAAAAACGAAGGGCCCGGATTTCTGCCAGAGGTTGGTTTCGAAATCCGGGCCCCATGAGCCTAGAAGATGTTTAGCGCGGATGCGGCTGCCTCTTTATGCTCCAAGCAACTCGATGACCTTCTCTGCTGCGATGTATCCCGAGGTCACGGAATGACCCTGCGATACGCCGGCGCAGTGTTGTGAAGCGTAGTACACGTTGCCCCACATGCCGCCTGCGTCCAGACCTCCCAGGAAGAGGCCGGGGATGGGCCTGAGGTTCTCGTTGAGAGCCTGGAAGTACTGGTTTGCGCGAACACCGTTGAGCGTGCCGTCGATGGCCATGCAGAAACGTACGGCATAGAAGGGGCCCTCAGAAAGCGGGCGAAGCATTTCGGGACGCTTATGGAACTGGGCGTCTTCGCCGGCTTCGATGGCAGCCAGGTAATCGTCGATGGTATTGGCCCAGACCTCGGAATCAAACCCAATCTTCTCGCCAAGTTCCTCTAGGGTGTCGGCGCTCCAGCCCTCGCCGGCTTCGATGGCAGCCTGCATTTCGTCGGCCAGCGTGTAGAAGGGCACGCAAGCACGGGAGCGGTAGATGCGCAGTGTTTCGCGGACTTCTTCACTCAGCAGGCCCGGGCAGCCTTCAGCCACCATGGCGTCAAGATCTGCCTGGCAGAAAATGGCATATGCGTGGTCGATGGCGTACAGGGCCGATGTGCCGACGCCGAGGGGCTCGGTCGCGCCGAGCTCTTCGTTGTAGAAACGCTGACCCTCGGGGTTTACCTGGAGCAGCCCGGCATAGTTGATGAACTTCATGTAGCCAGCGTAGAAGTCGACTTTGAGGTTGGAGCAGAACTCGGCGGGCAGGGGGTTGATTTCGGTGGTTAGACGACCGCCGGCGGCCAGGGCCATTTGGAGTCCGTCTCCCGTGTTGGAGGAAACGCCATACAAATAGAGGTTGTCGGTGCGCAGGTACTCACGCATAAGATCGCGGTTGCCGCCAAAGCCACCGCAGGCCACGAGCGTGTACGGCGCCCTCACGGTCACTTCGGTGCCGTCCTGCTTCCTTGCCTTAACGCCCGTGACGGTGCCATTATCATCTTGAATGAGCTCGTAGGCGCGGGTCTCGAGAAGTAGCTTTGCTCCACCGGGGAGGATGTAGTCGTCATAGAGGACATCAAATTTTGTCGTGCCCTTGCCCCAGTCCATGGAACAGCCGTTGATGGAAGGAACGAAGCCGTCAAAACGTGCTTCCTTGGCGGCCGAGCGGTCGAAGTAGTCGGCTACGGGCCCCATGTGATTCACGACGTTGTACAACACATTGGTGTCGCAGCGATACTTGGCGTACTCGCTCAGCTCGGTGAACATGTAGCTTGCATCTGGCACCTCTACGCCGTCGTCTGCATGGGCCTTGTTAAGCCACTCTGCGCCAGGGGCCAGGATGCCCGTGGAACAGACGCTTTCGCCGCCGACCTTGCCGCACTTCTCTATGATGACAACGCTGAGCCCGGCCTCAACTGCGCGCATTGCCGCGACGGTTCCTGCGCCGCCGGCTGACACAATGGCAAAGTCACACTCGTACTCCTCGGATGCCTCGACACGTGCGGGAGCGGAGCGGAAGCCAGACAAATCCGCGCCAGCTTCGGTGAGGGCCTGTTCTACTCCGGTAATGATGGCCTGAGAAGTCATGGTGGCGCCGGTGACGCAGTCGACGTTCACCGACTGAGCATCAACAATAGCTGCGGGGATGCGTTCGATGCACGGTTCGATGAAGCCCGGCGTGTCCGAGTACGACTCAACGGTCACGGAAAGAATCCTCGTCTCGTCGACCTCAACGGCGACGCGCGTCGGTTCAATGATATGGGGGCTGCCGAAACGCTCGCCTTCGATGGTGCCTTTCTTCCATTTGCCAAATTCTTCGCCGTAGTACACGCCGGGAGTCATTGCCTGTACAACGGGGGAGGTTTCAACGGCCTGAAGCGTTGCGCCGCTTTGGGCAAGTGCGTCAGCCGCGGCCTGCAGGATGGCATTTGAGGTAACGGTTGCGCCGGAGACTCCGTCTACCTCGATGGAATTCTTGGAGAGCATGTCGGGCGGCATGATTTCAAGAGCGCGAGTGCCAATGCCCTGAGTTTCATCGGGGCCCTCTGCGGCGACGGCGGCGAGAGCGCCGTTTTCAATGGTTAGCGTTACAGTGACGTCGCCGCCCAGTCCTTTGGCGGTTGCGCTGTAGGTGCCATCGCCGCCTGTGGTTTCCGGGGCCGCATCGGGAGCTGGCTCAGCATGCGCGATATTTCCGCTGGCAAACGCTGTGCTGGCGATAATCCCTGCGGTTCCCGCTGCTGCGCCGGTGAGAAAACTCCTACGAGAGACTTCCATGTCGCCCTCCTTGTGCGGCTTCCCCTGGTCGGCCGCTTTGTGGTTGTCTGGAGCTGTGTTGCCCGGGTTGTCTCAATAGTGGTCGCGACAATTGCGCTGCCCGTGCGTTTTTCTGTGGCTCTGACTGTGAGTTCTGTGCCTTTGTTGTATGTGAATATCTCGGCTAATCTCACAGTTGACATTCACATGCGGCATCAAGCTGGAGTTTTGTTAATAACCAGGCCCCTGTGTGGAGCGCGGGCGAGTATTATGGTTGTCGACTGGCATCAGATGGGGGGCTTGAATGGTTGGGGAGACCGATTCGCCTGTACAAGGTTTTTTCGGGCGAAACGCCATGTTTGCAACGTTCGGACTTGCCTTCATGTGGCAACTTTTTCGTCATGCCTGCGTTTTGGTGGCGATTCCGTTTCCCCAGGCGGGGATGTCTATCGGTCCCGAAGCATGGATGGCCGTGTACTATGCGTCCATTTGTCTGATATGCGGGTTTGTCCTTGGGCTTGAGCGTGTGGGACGCCGCGTTGGTACATGGCCGTTTTTGATTGGTGTTTGCGGTGTCGCTTCATGCGGAGTTTGCATAGGCCTTCTTTTCCCAGCGGGGCCTCAGGGCTTCACGGCGATGTTCTGCCAATGCTTTGTTGCCTTTTGCATGGCGGCATCTACAGTTGCCTTGGTTCGGCAGGCCCTTCGCCTCCTGACCCTTCAGGCGAATGTGAATCCGATGCTTGCGGCAATCTGTTCCTTCTCGTCGGCGTTCCTAAGCATTGTCATTACCTTCGTGCTGGGAGATGTGCTTGCGGTAGATAAGATTACTGCGGCGATTTCACCCGTGCTATCGGCCCTTTGTTTCTGGTTTGCTGGGGCTCCTATGCCAGACAAATCAGAAGGTTGCGTTGCTGATCGGTTTGAGCCAGCCTTCCTTAGAGGCCGTATGGCTGCCGTCGTTGCCCTGCTTGTTGTAGCGACGCTGGCGAAATCTTTTTTTGACAGTGGCGTAGGTCCTGTTGGCGAGCAAGGTCGTATGGTCAAGCATATCGTTGGCATTGTTGAAGTTGCGGGGGTCATGCTGCTTTCATTTGCAAGCACTGATGCCCGGCACTTTATGGTAGCGGTCTCGTATCTCTTGGTCTTCTCACTTGTTTTGGGAATTGGTGTTGTCGCCTCTTGTTCAGGTAGTCTTTTGTTCACCGGTGTTGCTACGGTTGTTTCGGCGAGGGTGCTGGCAGAGTCCACGGCACTTGCGCTTTGTGCCATCTATTGCGCACGGACCCATGCGAGCCCGACCATTGTCTGTGCTCTGGTCCTTCTCATTCCCGAAATGCTGGCATGCTTTGTGGGATATGGTACGGCGGCGCTTCTGCCTGTGTTTGGCCTTGATTCCATGAGCTTGCTTGTACCTGTGTCAGTTGCACTGATAATGGTGGTGTCGCTTTCGGTTTGCGGTGTCTCGTTTAAGCGCGAACTCCACTATCTTGAGGAACGGGATGGTTCGGCACTGCGGGCGAGTGCTTGTGTTGAGGATTCGCTTGAGAATGCACAGCTTTTGGATGGGGCGCTCGGGGCTCTCGCTGCTCAATTTGGACTTACTCCGCGCGAGACTGATGTCGCCCGACACCTCTACGAGGGCCATAGCGCCAAACGTATATCGCAAGCTGAATGCCTCTCCATCAACACTGTTCAGACTCACAGCCGCACGCTCTATCGCAAACTTGGAATTCACTCTCGCCACGAGCTCGAGGTGCTGATTGATAAGGCAGCCTTGCAAAAAGGATAGAAGTCCAACGGATTCCTGTTTCTCGGGCTGTTTTGTTTTGCGAGCCCACGGTTTGTCTGCGGTTGGCGCCAGGGTAGGGGTAAAACTGACGGAAGGCTTGTTGTGAATGACATAT
>USJP01000104.1 GCA_900555105.1 uncultured Coriobacteriaceae bacterium
CCGAGCCGCTCGATCCACTGTTCCAACAAGGGCGCTCTGGGCACAAGGACGAGAGTTGGAAGTCCCAGTCGTGCAATCAAACTCGCCGCAATGACTGTCTTACCAAATCCTGTGGGGGCGCAGAGTATTCCAGTGTCATATTCTAGTAACGCTTGAGCCGCATCTTCCTGGGCCGGTCGTAGCGTTCCGGCAAACTCCGCTTTGATGTTCCTTTCGATGAACCGCTCATCGAGAATCGTATATGCTGCCCCGGATTCCTCTAAAAGGGCGAGGAGATTTTCCTTGCAGCCACGCGGCAAAGCGATGCAGTCGTTGCGGTCTTCGGACAGGTCGATGACACGCGGCTTTCTCCAAACAGACTGGTGCATGGCCTGCGCACGATAAAACTCAGGATTGGCGAATGCAGCAAGGCGGCGGATGCGGTTGCATGCGGCGGCCGAAAGGCCTTCCAAGGGGACGTAGACCATATCGGATTCGGTAAGTACGGTAAGGGCTGGGAAATCTTGCGCTGTGAGAGGACGCTTAGGCCGGCGCATGGATGAACGCGTTTCTTCCGATAGCCGTATTGGGGCCGTCGCGTCTGTTGAGGGAGTGGAGAATCCGGCACGTTCCTTATCTGCCTGCCTATATGCGAGGGGCCCCAAGAGTCCACCTGTGTGTTTGCTGCATATGGCAACAGAGGCCTTGGCCTGCTTCTCCGTGACTTTACGAATACGAGAAAGGAATTCCCATTGGTCGGGATGGGGGATGAAGGAGTCATCGACGAAGACCGAGTTACCCTCGCGTTGCGCTCTGCCCTGGAACGGAAGCGAGATAAGGTTGCCAAAGCCGCCTTCTACCAGTGTGTCTTGGGCAGGGAAGAGTCGGTCATATGCATCGAGGCGCATGGTTTTGGACAGACCGCATGCCAGGGTTATGAGTGCACACCCCAAGTTCCGAGCGAGCTTTGCCGTGACCGGCTCCTCAAAGAACAGCCAGGCGTGGCCGCCGTTGCCGGATCGTGACCGTTCCACGGCGACGTCGAGGTCGAGTTGGTGCCCGGCGTCACGATATGCGGCAACGTTTTGCTGCCAACCAGTGCCGTCGAAGTCGGCGACAAGAACGGAGGTCTCACAGTTTTCGCCGGTCACATAGAGCCCTACGACATCACGGAGTCGGTCATCAGCGCCTTTAAAATGGGCGATGAGCACCTGCTCAGTGAGGGGTTTGAGGTCGCGGTTGGGGCAATGGGAGCATATGCCGGGGCTTTTGCGCTTTGTAGGGTCAGTCTTGGGACAAACGTTTGTCTTCCATTCATTTGAACAGGCAGGTACATAGGCGATGCCGCCATCTTTGCGCTGATAGCCGTGGGCATAGACGTTGTCGCGCCCGCGAAAGAGCGACTGGAACAGGCGCAACTTGTCTGCGGTGGAACTCGCCGTAGTGACGATGCCCTCAGCATCAGCCCATTCTGAAAGATCAGCAGCTCCCTGTAGCCATTCATTTTGAGTGGCATAGAACATGGTTTTCTCTGGCGCATCGGGAACGGCATGCTGACATATCTCGCAAATGACAACGGGCTCACTGTTTCCAACATGCGAGACGCATCGGCTGAGTGTGAGACGTCGTCCGTTGATGAGCGCGTGCTTCGGGAGGCTGGGCATGGCTGCTCGTTTCCTTCCCCAGGGGGCATGGCCGTTGTTATGCGATTGTAGCAGGCAACCAGGATGATTGAGGTTGGGGCGGCCTGTCTTTGAGGAATTGTTCGCAAAGTGGAGCCACACTGGGGCATTCGGCAACACAAAGGGACGGATGTAATCGACCGGTAAATGGCATTAAGTGACACGTTATACCCGTCCTTTCTGTCATTGCTGGCCGACAACTCGATTGGCATGGCGATGATCAACGGCTACGTCTGCGGTCAGGTGGTCGCCGCGCTGTAGGTTGCGGAACCTCGCCTTATGGGTGATTGGTCGACCCTGTTCGAGCGCCGTGAAGATCGGCGTTTGGGCGGAGCCGATACGCGTTTGGGGCTGTTGGGGGGGGATTTACGCGACGACGCGTGCGGCTCGGCGCCCGGGCTGTCCCGGAAAAAGCCGTACGTTTGCGTTTTAATTTGACCGGGTAAGGTAGCCGGCTACATGCGCCTAACGTTTTACCTGGTAGATTGATTGCTGCTTTTGTGGGCTACTCAGCGCGATGAATTAAAACGCAAACGTGCACGATTTTTTGCCGACTTCCGGGTGGTTGCGGGGCCGCTGGGCTGAGCGGCGCTTTCCTCCGCGACTTCGCGCACCCCGAAGTGCGTCGTCCACATTACGTTTTGCCCCATTGGCCAAGCGTCGCCTTCCCGCAAGCCTATAATTCTGCCGAAGTAGGTTTTAATCCGGGAGAGAGGATGCACAATGAAGGTTCTGCTGGTAAACGGAAGCCCGCGGGAGAACGGCAATACCTCGGTGACGCTGGCGGAAGTGGCGCGTGCGCTTGAAGCCAACGGCATCGAGTCGCAGGTGTTTTGGCTCGGCACCAAGCCCATCAACGACTGCATCGCTTGCGGCAAGTGCTCTGAGCTGGGTGGACACTGCGTCATCGGCAACGACGTGGTGAACGAGCTCATCGAGGCCGCCCGCACTGCCGACGGCTTTGTGTTCGGCACGCCCGTGTACTATGCGCATCCCACGGGTCGCATTCTCTCGGCGCTTGACCGCGCGTTCTATGCGGGTGGCGGCGCCTTTGCCCACAAGCCCGCAGCTTGCGTGGCTGTCGCCCGCCGCGGTGGCACCACTGCCTCGTTCGACGTGCTCAACAAGTACTTCACTATCAAAGAGATGCCGGTGGTTTCCTCCACGTATTGGAACAGCGTGCATGGACGCACGCCTGGTGAGGCCGCCCAGGACGAAGAGGGCCTGCGCACGATGCGCAACCTTGCCTCCAACATGGCGTGGCTCCTGCGCTGCATCGAAGCCGGCCGTGCCGCGGGCATCGAGGCTCCCAAGGCCGAGAGTGGTCCGTCGACGAACTTCATCCGTTAAAACAGGCGGCCTTCGGGCCGCCTTTTGCCTCTGCTTCTTTTGTCCCCGTTGGACTGATGCGCCTGCTAGGCGCTATCATGGGCTGCTTGACAATTTTGAGGTAGCGTATCGGAGGGCATGCGTGTGGATGGGCAAAATGAAAACGAGTCGATGACGGGCGAGACGGCGTGCACGGCTCCCATGACGTTCCATCCCGAGCTTTCCATGTCTCGTCGCTGGGCCGTGCTCGTCAGCTTCGTGTGGGCATCGGCCATCTCTATCATGAGCCAGCTTACGATGACCACCTGCCTGCCGTCTATCCTGACCGACTTCAGTGTATCCACCGAGCATGGCCAGTGGCTTACTACCTCGTACATGCTGTCGCTGGGCATCATGGTGCCGTGCAGCGGATTCTTTACCACGCGTTTCCAAAGCAGGCACATCTTTCTCGGCGCCAACCTGGTGTTTCTCGTTGGTTTGCTCGGGGCGTTCGCGCCAAACTTCCAGGCTCTCGTGGTCGTGCGTTTTGTGCAGGGCCTGGCCGCGGGCCTCTTTATCCCGCTGATGCAGATCGTCGCCTTCAGGCTTTTTCCGCCGGAGCGCCGCGGCTTCGCCATGGGTGTTGTGGCGATTGCACTGGCCGCGGGCCCCACGATGGGACCGCTTGTGGCTGGCATCTGCACCGACCTTTGGGGTTGGCGCGCGGTCTTTTTGGGCGTGGGCCTGCTCACGCTGAGTTCCATCGCGTCGTATCCGGTGATGCGCGTGTTGTCCGACCCCACCCAGCGCTGCCCCTTCGACGTGCCGTCGCTGGCGATGCTTGCCGTAAGCTTCGTGGGTCTGCTTTTGGGCGTGTCGAACCTGGGAGTGTTTGCCTGCGACGCGGCGCAGGGACTTGCGGAGTCGGGCCTTCCCCTCGTGGTGGGCGTGGTGGCTCTTGCGTTCTTTGTCCGCCGCCAAAACAGGCTTGCCCAGCCCCTGCTCAACCTTGCGCCTTTCCGCGACCGGCGCTTCGTCATGGGATCGGCCGCCGTTATGCTCATCTTTGGCGTTCTCATCAACACTGAGGTGTTCATGAGCGTCTACATTCAGTCTGACCAGGGCTTTTCGCCAATTGTGGCGGCTCTTGTGCTGCTGCCTGGCTCAGTCATATCGGCATGCCTGTGCCCCTTCACGGGCCGCGTGCTCGACGAGCACGGCCCCCTTGGCCTGGCAATCGTGGGCTTCTCGGTGCTTGTTGTCGCCGGCGCGCTGGCTTCGCTCGTTGAAATTTCCTCGCCCCTGGGCTACTCGGTGCTGGCCTTTTCTCTGCGCAACTTCGGCAATGGCTTCGTGTTGCAGAACATGCAGACGTGGGCGTGCAACGTCCTGCCCGACCATCTTATGATCCACGGCACGGCCATCACCAACACCATGCGCCAAATGGGCGGCGCCCTCATCAACGCCTTGCTTTTCGCGCTTATGGGCGTGGCGACACCTGCGCTTGGTGAGATGGGCGGCATCAAGCTGGCGTTTGCGGTGTCGACCGTTGCTATCGCGCTCATGGGTGCATGGCTTATCGTGAACCTGGCGCGCGAGAAGAAAGGGTCAGCGCGATGAACATCGCTGTAAGCGCGTGCCTTTTGGGGACGCCCTGTCGCTACGACGGCGGCTCCAAGCCTTGCGAGGCTGTAATCGCCCTGGGCGAGCGCCATGACCTCGTGCCCATCTGCCCCGAGGTCATGGGAGGCCTTCCCACCCCGCGTACTCCCAGTGAGATCGTCTGCGCAGAGCCATACTGCGTGCGCAATGCCGAGGGTGCCGACAACACCGAGGCCTTTGTGCGCGGAGCCGAGCTCGCTCTTGCCTGTGCACAAGAGCATGCCTGCGAGCTGGCAATCCTCAAGGCCAAGAGCCCCAGCTGCGGCATCGGCCGCGTCTATGACGGCACTTTCACCGGCACGCTCACGGCTGGAGACGGCGTTGCGGCCGCCCTTTTCAGGCAGGCAGGCATCCCCACAACAGACGAGAATCACCTTCCCGAATGACCTACAAGGCCCGCCGCAGGGAATGACACAAACGGACGGGCGCAATGTGCCATTTGCCTGCTAGATAGGTGGATGCGCGCTCAGGGTCAGCCGCCCGTTGGCCTCGACGCCCGCGATGATGCAAAGGGGTGGGCGCGATGTGCTGTTTGCACGTCGCCCCATGAGCTAGATAGACGCGCGCCTGGGGCCAGCCTCATGCCAGCCCCGGCGCGCCATGTTGTGCTTGGCCGCGATGACACAAAGGGATGGGTACCTCGTGCCATTTCAATGCCCCGTCGGGCCTACTCCGCCTTCTTCTCGCACAGAAGGTCGATCAGCTCCTGCTGGGAGACCTGCACGTCGAACTTCTTGGCCAGGGCCTCGGAGAGCAGCTCGGTGCGGATTTCCTTCTCGACAGCCTCGCGGGCTTCCTTCTTGGCCTTGGGCTTGGCGTCCTCGCCGACGCGGTGCTCGACCTGGTGGTCGACCGCGGACTCGGGCAGGACGATCTCAACCTTGTCCAGGAGGAGGTCGATGAGGGCGTCGCGCGCGGCGAGGGCCTGCTGGGACTCCTTGGACTCGGCGGCCTGCTTCTTCAGGTCTTCCTTGAGCTCGTCGATGGTGTCGAACTCGGAGACCATCTGAGCGAAGTCGTCGTCAGCCTTGGGCAGCTCGCGGGTCTTCATGGCCTTGATGGTGATGGTCACCTCGGCCTCTTCGCCCTCGTGCTCGCCACCCTTCAGCTTGGAGGTGAAGGTGACCTCTTCGCCGGCCTTGGTGCCGCGCAGGGCAGTGTCCTGGCCGTCGAGCATGGTGCCGGAGCCGATCTCGTAGGAGACGTCGGAGGCGGAGTCAACCTGCTCGCCATTGATGGTGGCAACCAGGTCGATGGTGGCGAAGTCGCCGGTCTTGGCCTTGCGGTTGATGGTCTTGAGGGTGGCGAAGCGGCCACGCAGGTCTTCGAGTTCCTTCTCCACGTCCTCGTCGGTGACCTCGGTGGGGGCAACCTCGACGACGATGGACTCGTCGATCTCGGGCAGCTCGAAGGCGGGAACCACGTCAACCTCGGCGGTGAAGACAAGCTGGCCACCCTGAGGGCCGGTCACGTTCGGGATCTCGGTGACGTCGACGGTCGGCTGAGCCATAGGGCGCAGGTCGTTCTCGTTGACGGCGTCGGAGTAGTGGCCGGGCAGGACCTGGTTGACGACCTGCTCGATGACGGCGGCGCGGCCGAAGCGCTGGTCGATGATGCGCGGAGGCACGTGGCCCTTACGGAAGCCGGGGACGTTGACC
>USJP01000105.1 GCA_900555105.1 uncultured Coriobacteriaceae bacterium
AGCACTGGTTTGGCACCGACGAGCTCGGCCGCGACTACTTGGCACGCGTCATCTACGGCGGTCGCGTCTCGCTCATGGTGGGCTTGCTCGCCATGCTTACGAGCATGGTCGTGGGCATCCTCGTCGGCACTATCGCCGGCCTTTTCGGCGGCATTGTCGACGCGATTCTCATGCGCTTCGTCGACGTGCTGTCGTCCATCCCGTGGATGGTGCTCGTCACGGTCGTCTCCATTCTGCTCAAGCCTGGCATCACGTCGATCATCCTGGTCATCGGCCTTTTCAGCTGGATGGAGATCGCGCGTCTCGTGCGCGCCGAGACCCAGTCCATCCGCGGCCACGACTTTGTGCAGTACGCAGAGCTGTGCGGCGTGTCGCGTCTGTCGGTCATCGTGCGCCACGTGATTCCTTCGGCGTTCCCCACTATCATCACAGCCGCTACCACTTCGCTTGCCAGCGCCATCATGACCGAGTCGTCGCTGTCGTTCCTCGGCGTCGGCGTGCAACAGCCCATGAGCTCGTGGGGCAGCCTGTTGCAGGCCGCTCAGGGCTACATGCAGAACAACATCTATATGGCGTTCATTCCGGGCCTGCTCATCGTGATTGTCATTTTCGCATTTAACAAGCTGGGCAATGTCCTGCGTGTCTTTGCCGACCCGCAGGTCATGAGCGGGGAGAGGGGGTAGCGATGGCTGCTGAGAACAACGAGGCCGCTGCCATGGGCACGCCTTCGCCGCGCGGCGAGCTGCTTCGCGTGCGTAACCTGCGCACCACGTTCCACTCGCACCGCCGCCTCATCAAGGCCGTGCGAGGTATGGACCTCACGGTCGGCGACGGCGAGTTCCTCGCCATTGTGGGTGAGTCTGGTTCGGGCAAGAGCGTCGCCATGAAGTCGATCATGGGCCTTCTGCCCAAGAACGCCGAGGTCACGGCCGACAAGCTCGAGTTCGCAGGCAAGAACATGCTCGCTATGAGCGCCAAGGAGCGCCGCGGCATGTGCGGCTCCCAGATTGCCATGATCTTCCAGGACCCCATGACCTCGCTCGACCCGGTCAAGACGGTGGGCAAGCATCTCTTCGAGGTGCTCAAGCGCCATCGCGGCCTCACTGGCGCCGCTGCCCGCGAGGAGGCTATCCATGCCCTCGACCAGGTGGGCATCCCCTCGCCTGCGCAGCGCCTTGACCGCTACCCGCACGAGTTCTCCGGCGGCATGCGCCAGCGCGTGCTCATCGCCATGGCCCTGTGCTGCAAGCCGCGCCTGCTTATCGCCGACGAGCCCACCACCGCCCTCGACGTCACCATTCAGGCGCAGATTCTCGACCTGCTGCGCCGCCTGCGCGACGAGGAGGGCATGAGCGTCGTGCTCATCAGCCATGACCTGGGCGTTGTCGCCAGCTTGTGCGACCGCGTGGAGGTCATGTACGGTGGCATGGCGCTTGAGAGCGGTCTGGTCGACGACGTCTTCGAGCGTCCGCGCCACCCCTACACGAGTGCCCTGCTCGGTGCCGTGCCCAATCCCAACGAGCGCCGCACCGACCGCCTCGTCTCCATTCCTGGTACGCCGCCTTCCCTCGTGAACCCGCTTGACGCGTGCCCCTTTGCCGATCGTTGCAAGTTTGCGGCCGACGTGTGCCGCACCATGGTGCCCGAGTGGCGCAACTACCCGAGCGGCCAGATCGCGCGCTGTGCCTTCGATGCCGACGCGCTCGGACTTGTTGGCGTGGGGCAGGGCGGCGAGCCGTGCGTGTGCTGTAGTGGCCAGGCCGGCGATGCCAAGGACGACGAGAGCGCAAAGGAGGCGTAAGGACGCATGGACAACCAGAACCAGCAGGTAACGCCTGAGGAGGCGGTTCGCTGCGGAGCCAAGGCGGCCGACGCCTCGTCGGATGTCATCCTTGAGGCAACGGGGCTGTGCAAGCACTTCCCCGTGCACAACTTCTTCGGTCGCACCAAGCAGGTCGTGCGCGCGGTCGACGGCATCGACCTTGCCATTCGCCGCGGTGAGACGTTCGGCCTGGTAGGCGAGTCGGGTTGCGGCAAGTCCACGCTGGGCCGCACGCTCATCCGCATGTACGAGCCCACAAGCGGCAAGATTGTGTTCGACGGTCACGACATCACTTCGGCGCACGGTCGCGAGCTTGTGGACATCCACCGCAAGATGCAAATCATCTTCCAGGACCCGTACATGTCGCTCGACCCGCACATGAACGTGCGTCAGATCATCGCCGAGCCTATGCGCGTGGGCGCCAAGCTCACTGACGACGAGATCGACTCCCGCGTGGCCGAGCTGCTCGTGAATGTGGGCATGCGCCCCGACGACATGTACAAGTTCGCCTACGAGTTCTCGGGTGGTCAGCGCCAGCGCGTCGGCATTGCGCGAGCGCTTTCGGTGCGCCCCGAGTTCATCCTGTGTGACGAGCCCATCTCGGCTCTCGACGTCTCCATTCAGGCGCAGGTCGTCAACATGCTCGAGGACCTGCAGCAGCAGATGGGCCTCACGTACCTCTTCGTCGCGCACGACCTTTCGATGGTGCGCCATATTTCCACGCGTATCGGCGTCATGTACCTGGGCCGTCTTGTGGAGGTCGCACCCGCCGACGAGCTCTACGAGAACCCGCTGCACCCCTACACGCGTGCGCTGCTCTCCGCCGCGCCCATCCCCGACCCCAAGCTTGCCCGTGAGACGCGTCGCATCGCGCTCGAAGGCGAGCTGCCGAGTCCTTTGCATGTGCCGAGCGGCTGTCGTTTCCACACCCGCTGCCCGCAGTGCTCCTGCGAGGGCTGCAAACAGGTCGAGCCCGCGCTGCGTGAGGTGACGCCTGGACACTTTGTGGCGTGTGACCAGGTGCAATAACGACTTATACAAGCAAGAGGGAAAAGGGAGGCACGGCCATGCTGGAGAGGGAGATTGCGCACGACCTGGCGCTCGACATCGTTGAGTCGGGCACGCAGGCAGGCGTCGTTAAGGTCGTGAGCGCAAGGATTTCCATCGGTGCGCTGCGCGTGCTCGACGAGATGCTCTTTCGAAGCGAGCTGGTGAAGAACTTCAAGGGCACGATTGCTGCAGGCGCCCATATCGACATCGAGCGACCCGTGGGCAAGATGCGCTGCAGCGCCTGCGGCCAGGAGTACGAGTTTGCCGTGGGCATGCCCGCAACGTATAACTGCCCTGCCTGCGGGTCCGGCGCGCATGAGCTTGTGAGCGGCATGGAGGTGGACATTCTCGACATTCAGGGCATACTGCCGAGCATGTCGCTGGCCGACAAGCTCGCCAAGGCCGTGGAAGACAAGCTGGGACCCGTGGAGAAACCCGCGAACCCGGTGGAGTAAACCGCGCACCTGGCGGAGTAAACTGCGGGACCAGTGGAGTAAACCGCGCAATGAAAAGCGGCCCGGAGGAGAGATCTTGCGGGCCGCTTTTGTTTTACCTGTTTGATTGATCGGCTAGCTGGCTAGTTCGCTAGTTCGCCTTTGCCTCGGCGCGCATCTTTGCGAGGGCGTCGCGCAGGGCGGCGCACTTCTTTTCCTCGAGGGCCTTCTGGCTCTCCAGGTGCCGTACCTGGGCTTCGAGGGCGCGGATGCGGCTGCGCTGCTCCTCGATAATGGACTGGCGCGAGTGGATGAAGTCGAGCACGGCCTTCTCGTCTATCTCGGGGGTGTCGCTTGCGAGGCCCACGGTCTCGCTGGAGCCCTGGGTGTGGTTGTCGTGGCTATGCCCTGCGGCGTAGGCATGCTCGCCGGCCTCGTGCTCATAGCCATGTCCGCAGCAGTGCTGCTCTTGGTCGAACTCCTCCAGCGTCTTGCCCAGAGAGGCGGCGACCTTCTCCTTGCGCTGACGCACCTGCTCGTCAATTTTTGCCTGCATCCCTGGCGGCATCGGCATTCCCATCATGGCGTGCAATCCTCTCTCGCAGTTGTCCCCCTGCAGGTGAGATTTTAGCGCGCAAGACCTGCTGCGAACGCGAGGGCCTCCTCCACGTCGGCCGATGTCGTGGCCCACGAGGTCACAAAGCGCACCACCTGCGTGTTGCCGTGGTCGAAGAATATCTCACTGCCCAGCTCATCCGCGAAGTGCGCGGCTGCAGCGCAGGGCACCTCAAAGAAGAGCTGGTTGGATGCACTGGGCAGCCACTCGCACCAGCCCTGAGCGAGCAACCCCTCGCGCAGCTGGGCAGCGCGGGCGTTGGCATTGCGCGCGCAGTTCCAGTACACCTGTCCGCCGTTCTCAAACGCAGCCTCAAACTGCACGCCAAGCAGGCGGCCCTTCGCGAGCAGGTTTTGGTGCTGCTTCATGAGCCAGGGGAAGTCCTGACGCAGCTGGGGGTCGCGGATGACCACAGCCTCGCCAAAGAGCAGACCGTTCTTGGTGCCGCCGATGTAGAACGCGTCGGCCATGTGGGCGACCTCGGGCAACGTGAGGTCATTGGCGCTTGAGGTGAGGGCGCTTCCCAAGCGCGCTCCATCCACGAAGAGCTTCATGCCAAGCTCGTCGGCACATGCGCGCAGGGCATAGAGCTGGGCTTTTGTGTACACGCCGCCGAGCTCCGTGGTGTCGCTCACATAGATGGCGCGAGGGCGGGTCATGTGGTTGGCGAACGCCGCGTTCTCAGCCGCGATGCGGGTCACCTCGGCGGGCGTGAGGAACCCGTCGGTGTCGTGGCTGGCCAGTACCTTGTGGCCGCAGGATTCGAGCGCGCCCGTCTCATGCGTGTTGATGTGGCCGTCGGGCGTGCATACCGCCGCGTCGTAGGGTCGGTCGAGCAAGCCACAGAGCGACACCACGTTGGCTGCGGTGCCACCCACCACAAAGTGCACGTCTGCCTCGCCCTCCTCCAGCTCGCAGGCCTCCAGGATGAGCTTGGTGGCGCGGGCGCAGTGCTCGTCGCAGGTGTATCCCACGCACTGCTCGGCGTTGGTTCTTACAAGCGCGTCGAGCACCCCGGGGCAAGCGCCCTCCGAGTAGTCGTTGCGAAACAGGTGCATGGGGGTCCTTTCTGATGAAACGCGAGTTGTATCCCGCGTAGAATACCCCTTAGTCATACGTTTGGGTTGCGCGTCCTAGTCAAGAGAGAGAGGTTCCCATGATTGTTTCCACTGCAGACAATGTCCCTGGCAAGAGCTTCGAGATTCTGGGTCTGGTGCGCGGTAATATAGTCACCTCCAAGAACATCGGTCGCGACATGATGGCCAGCGTGAAGAGCGTCGTGGGCGGTGAGATCAAGTCGTACACCGAGATGACCGACGAGGCCCGCCAGGTGGCAGAGGACCGCATGATTGAGCAGGCCCAGCGCCTGGGCGCCGATGCGATTCTCGCGATGCGCTTCGACAGCGGATCCATCCAGCCCGGCACCATCGAGATGATCGCCTACGGCACGGCTGTGAAGTTCAACTAGCTAGCTACTCATATATGTTCTCACAACGCCGCGCCCCTTGAAGAGACAAGGGGTGCGGCGTCTTTTGTCTCGGCGCACAGAAATCCTACATTGCTGTGAACGCTTACAGATTTGTGACATCTGTCACGCCACTGTCACCCCAAATTGGGATATTATGTATGCCCGAGTCACAGATTGGCGATGAGGCGGTTATCACGCGAAGGGTAAGGCAGCAAGGGGAACGAGGTGAGCATATGGCACGTAAGACATTGGGGGCAAGGGCGCTTCAAGGTGCCTTAGCTTTACCGCTGTGCCGCAGCTTGTTTCGTTGCCTGACGTCTTTCCTGATGACAGTCACACGCTGCGATTCATCTATCAAAGGGCCCCGTGAACATAGCCGCGTTGCCGAGGCTAAAGCCCGGGGGATTTCGACGACCGTACTTGACGAGAGTTGAGTTGGTCGTTATTGCGTTTGCCCACCTTAGTGTGGGGATGTGTTCTTCATAGTTCGGTGTTCCATTGGAATGGCGGACCTCTCATAGGTCCGCTGCGAGAGAAAGAGTAGTTGTATGCCCAAGTTCAACGTTCGTCGCGCGGTGGCGACTGCGGGCCTGGCTGGCGCCCTGGCCCTCAGCGGCTCGGCTGTTGCCGCCCTGGCCGACAACGCCGACACTGACCTCAATTCTGGCGAGGTCAATGCTGCGGCTCAGGAAACCATCATTATGTATGTCGCCAATGGCGGTGCCTTTGCTGACGGCAGTGTCATGCAGCAGGGTGTGACCGACGCCGACGGCTATGCCCGCCAGCCCCTGGCCCCCACGCAGGAGGGCTACGAGTTCACTGGCTGGGACTATGACTCCAGCTGCACCAC
>USJP01000106.1 GCA_900555105.1 uncultured Coriobacteriaceae bacterium
GGCAGTGCGCTTGGAGAGGAAACGCATCACGTCGCCGTCGGACACGAAACCCAGGGCGTGGCCGTTCTCGTCCACGAGCGGGGCTGCGGAGATGCCCTTGTCAACAAAGAGGTGCAGGGCATCGAGCACGGTTGCGTTGGCCGGCAGGGAGTACACATCGCGGCGCATGATGGACTCGAGGATGCTGCGGCGCTCGCCCGTGGGGTCGGCAGAGGCTGCCTCGCCGGGCTTGTCCTTCACGAAGACAAGCGTGAGGATGAAGGCTGCGAGGCACATGAAGCCAGCGACGACGAAAGCCATGTTCGTGCCGTGGATACCTGCGTGCACGGGGTCCATGCCGGTGGAGGAGTTGGTCACGGCAGTGGAGACGCTCACGATAATGGCGGTGCCCAACGAGCCCGCGACCTGGCGGAACGTGTTGCTCACCGAGGTGCCGTGGTTCATGAGGCTGTTGTCCAGGGCGTTCATGCCCCAGGTGCCGATGGGCATGTTGACAAGCGACAGCGAGAAAAGACGCACGGTGTAAAGCACGCAGATCCACGAGACGGGCGTGGAGTCTCCCAGCAGCGCAAAGCAGAACGTCGTGAGGGTCAAAACGCCGGTGCCGATAAGGCTCAGCATGCGCGGACCGCGCTTGTCGAAGAGACGCCCCGCCACAAGGCCCATGAGCGCCATGACGATGGCGCCGGGCAGCAGCACCAGGCCCGAGGTAGTTGCCGAGATGCCGCGCAGAGACTGCAGGTAGATGGGCACGAGGATGCCGGCGGCCATGAGGGCGCCCTGCACCACCATGCTGATGATGGTGGAGATGAGGAACTTGCGGTTGGCAAGTACGCGCACCTGCAGCATGGGTTTGTCCATCTTGAGCTGGCGGGTGAAGAACACGGCAAGAGCCACAAAGCCGACGATGACGCCTGCAAGCGCGCCCGCGCTCACGCCAGACCCGCCGATGACTGACAGACCGTAGAGCAGGCCACCGAAGCCCAGCGTGGAGGTGATGACGCTGAGCACGTCGAGCGTGGCATCCTTGCGTGCGCCCTGACCATGCTCGAGCACCACGGCCGAGAAGACGAGAATGACGACGCCCAGGCCTGCGACGATGAAGAAGAGGTCGTGCCAGGTGGCGTTGTCGATGATGAGGCCGGCGGCCGTGGGTCCAAGCGCCGGTGCAAAGCCGATGACGAGGCCGTACAGGCCCATGGCCGTGCCGCGCTTCTCAACGGGGAACATGAGCATGAGCTCGGTCATCACGAGGGGCATCATGACGCCCTCGCCGGCGGCTTGCACGAGACGGCCCGCCAGGATGGTGGGGAAGTTGGGCCCCCAGCCTGCGATGGCAGAGCCGGCTGTGAAGATGGCCATGGCGACGAGGAACAGGTTGCGCATCGAGAAACGGTCGATGAGAAACGCGGTGATGGGAATCATGATGGCGTTCACGAGCGTGAAGCCGGTAGTGAGCCACTGGGCGGTGGAAGCGTCGACGCTCGTCTCGATCATGATGGAGGGAAGCGCCGGGGTCACCAGCGTCTGGTTGAGTACGGCGATGAACGTGCCGAAAATCATCACCACGAGCATGAGGGTTTGTTTGCGAGTGAGTCCAAGTAATGCCATGTGCGCCTCTTCAGTTCTTATTCCTAGAAAACATGTAGCAATCCAGGATATGCCTGCCATGTGCGCACGGCGTGCCGAGAAGGTGGTTTCCTCATGGATGCACGGGCAAAACATGTTGGATGTTTGACGTACGACATGCCCTACAGTAATCGCAAATAAGCCTTTTACCTGCATGTTTGTTCACAAATCACCAACTATTGGCGAGGTGGCAGCAATAGTTGGTGAATATGGCTCCATCCAAGATTTTCGCCAACTTTGACCGCTGTATGGGTTTGCCCAGAGCCATATATTTTTCCTCAGAAACACGTTGAAGCCCGTGTGGCTTGGGTTGCGTGCGTGAGATGCGCGGCCAGGGGAGGAGAGACGTATGAGGGACAACAACGACATGGCGCATACGGCACAGTTTGATCGGGCGCAGGAAATCGATACCGATGAGCCATGTGCGCGGCCCGTTGCGGGTGTTCGCACGCCCGAGGAAACAGCCGCGGCCCTGCGCGCTCGTCTTGCAGCCAATCACGCCAACACGCTCGCATACGTCGCCTGTCTCAAAGCTTGTACTGGCAACCAGCGTCCGTATCGCGAGGTTGAGGAAGAACTTCTCTCCTCGCCCGCATTTGACATTTCGATGCAGACGCCGCACACGTTGTTGGGTTTTCTGATTGCCGACGGAGGCATTGAAAAAATTGAGGTTGAGCTTGAAGCTGAGGCTCAGGTTCAAGCTCAGGAGGAGCGCAATCTCGAGGCGGCTTCTCCTGATGCAGCGTCCAAGGCCTTTTCTTCATCCGATGCTTGCGCAGAAGAAGACGTTATGCCTGCTGTTGCTGGTGAAACCGGCGGCCCCGATAAGCCTGTCGACTACCTTTTGTGTACCACGAAGCAAGGCGAGGCGATTCTAACTGAGTTTGATAGCGTCGCTCGTTTTGAGCGACTTCTGTCGGATGAGCCTGAAGGTTACCTCGAGGCTTACCTCATTGTTCTTGACGCGTGCGCCGATGAGGGCGCGAGCTTGAAGGCGGTGGAGGCCGCGCTTGCGGGCCATCCTGCTCTCACCAATCCCAAGCGCGTGTATGCGGGCTACTTCATCTCAAAGCTCGAGCATGTGGGTGCCATCGCCTGGACAGACGCCTGGCGCATCACGGAAGACGGCAAACGCATCATTGCCGCCCTGTCTGCATAGTGTCGGAGAGTGACTGCGTTTTTGGTTTCAATCGCGCACGGTGCGCGTTGAACACGCCCCGCTTTAGGCAGGGCGTCATAGAAGAGAGGAAGGACACAACATGTTCGAGAAGGAGGTCACGATGGAGAAGACCACGATGTCGCGTCGTACGTTCACCAAGTGTGCCGCGGCGCTCGGTGCCGTTGCCGCCCTGGGTATGGGCGTGTCTAGCGACCTGGTCAAGGCCGACCCCGCCCGTGCTGAGGAAGCCGACGAGGAGCAGATCATCAAGACGTCGTGCCGCGCATGCATCGCAAGCTGCGCTGTGCTCGCCCACGTCAAGAACGGCCGCGTCATTCGCATCGAGGGCAACCCTGAGAGCCCGATGAGCATGGGCGGCGTGTGCGCCAAGGGTATGGCCGGCATTCAGGCCCTCTATCATCCCAACCGCAACAAGTACCCCATGCGTCGCGTGGGTGAGCGTGGCGGCAACGACTGGGAGCGCATCTCTTGGGATGAGGCCCTGACCGATATCGCCACTCGCATTAACGAGGTTTCTGACAAGTACGGCTCCGAGGCTATTTCGGTTTCCACCGGCGGTGGCGGCAACCCCCACTTCTCCAACGTCAAGCGCTTTGGCGAGGCCATCAACACCCCCAACGTTTGGGAGCCTGGCTGCGCTCAGTGCTACCTGCCCCGTATGGGTGCCTCGCTTCTTGCTTATGGCGCAGGCAAGCCCAACAACCTCTCGTTCTCTGACTCCAACGGCTGGGACTACTATTACACCGACTCCGCCGTCACGAGCCTGGTTCTGTGGGGCACCGACCCCTCGAACTCCTCCGTCGCCACTGGCGGTCGCGCCCTCACCGAGCTGCGCAATCGTCCCCAGGGCCTCAAGACGGTCGTCATTGACCCACGTTTCACGATGGATGCCGCCAAGGCCGATGTGTGGCTTCCCATTCGCCCTGGTACCGATGCCGCCCTGCTGATGGCCTGGACCAAGTGGATTCTCGACAACGAGAAGTATGACGCTGAGTTCTGCCGCACCTGGACCAACATGCCCTACCTCATCAACCCTGAGACGCGCCTGACGCTCAAGGCGACCGAGGCCGGCCTCGAGGGTTCCGACACCGACTACGTCGTGTGGGATTCCGAGAAGAACGAGCCCGTCGTTGTCGAGTACCCCATGAACGAGGGCGTCGTGCCTGCGCTTTTCGGTGAGTACGAGGTCAACGGCATGAGCTGCAAGACCGGCGGCCAGCTGCTCGCCGAGTCTGTCGAGGAGTTCACGCTCGATAAGGCCGCTGAGATCTGCTGGCTCGATGCCGACCAGATCGAGAAGGCGCTTGAGATTTACACCGATCCCGAGGGTCAGTCTGGCATCCTCCAGGGCGTGGCCATCGACCAGTATGCCCAGTCGCAGCAGTGCGCTCTGGCCGCTCTCAACCTCGAGTTCCTCATGGGCAATGTTGAGAAGCCCGGCACGATGCTCCAGCGCTTCAAGAATGCCCCCTGCCGTGACCAGCTGGGCAACACGCCGCGCCTCCTCTCCACCGAGAAGGTCATGAAGCGTTGCGGTTACGTCGAGCACAAGGGCCTTATGTGTTGGGACATGGCCTTCATTCCCGATGTGTTCAAGGCCATGAAGGACGGTGACCCCTATCAGATCCATATGTGGATCGAGCGTTCCGGCAACAAGCACGTCGTCCTGGGCAACTCCAGCTGCCTGGACGAGGTCGTGCCTAACCTCGACTTTGTGCTGCACATCTACATGTACCCCACGGCATTCTCCGTGCTGTGCGCCGACATGCTGCTGCCCTGCACCGAGTGGCTTGAGACCAACCTCACCATTCCGCAGCTCAACACCATCGTTATGCGCCAGGCGTGCACGCACCTTTTCGAGACCGTCGAGGAGGGCATCATCTGGACCCAGATTGTCCAGAAGTGCGCCGAGCTCGGCAACACCGACGCGGCTCGAGCTTTCGACGCCGACGCCTGCATGACTGCCCCGTTCTACAAGAACGAGTACGAAAAGCAGCTCATGCACCTCAACAAGCTTGACATGACCTGGGAGGAGGCTTGCAAGGAGGGTGTCATCACCTGGTGCACCCCTGAGGAGTACCGCACCTATGGCGTCTACCTCAGCACCGACGAGGAGACTGGCAAGCCCAAGGGCTTCGGCACGCCTTCCAAGAAGCTTGAGGTGTACTGCGAGTCCAACATCATTCTGGGCCGCACCGGCTATCCCTGGGCGCACTCCACCGAGGAAGCCAACCTCGTGGTCGAGCCTGCTAGCGTCGAGTACGAGCCCCTGTGCTACTACGAGGAGCCTGCTGAGAGCCCTCTGACCGACACCGAGTACCCGCTTGTGCTCACCGAGGGCCGTCTGCCCATGTACCACCACGGCACGCTGCGCAACATCCCGTACCTGCGCGAGATCTATCCCGTGCCTGAGTGCTGGATTCACCCCGAGGATGCCGAGAAGTACGGCATCACCGATGGCGAGTGGGTCAACATCGAGAGCCGCCGCGGCAAGACGCACGGCAAGGCCAAGGTCACCACGGCAATCGCCAAGGGCGTTGTGTACCAGGAGCGCTTCTGGGCACCCGAGCTGCTTGATTCCGACGACCCGGCTCAGGCTTACAAGGCGTTCAACATCAACGTCCTTACCAAGAACGACCCGCCCTACAACCCCGAGTACGGCACCTACACGCTGCGTGGCTTTACCGTCAAGGTGACTCCGTCCACCGATGAGATCTGCGACAAGATTTGGACCGAGCCGTCTCAGTTCGCGGTGTGGATGCCTGAGGCTTCTGATCCTACCGAGGAGGTGTTCGACTATGGCGCGTAATTGCATAGTCGTCAACATTGACCGCTGCACTGGCTGCTACGCCTGCCAGGTGGCCTGCAAAATGCAAAACGAGGTGGCCCTGGGTCTTGCCTGGAACAAGGTGAAGATTGTCGGTCCCGTCGGTGAGTACCCCAACATGGTGCGCTACCCGCTGCCTACGATGTGCCAGGAGTGCGAGAACGCCCCGTGCCTCGAGGTTTGCCCCACCGGCGCCACCTACCGCGTCGAGGAGACCGGCGTTATCCTCATCGACTCCGAGCAGTGCATCGGCTGCCAGGCTTGCATGCAGGCCTGCCCTTATGGTCAGCGCTGCTATAACGAGCAGACCGGCGTTGTGGAGAAGTGCAACCTTTGCCATGACCTCACGGCCAAGGGCGAGCTCCCTGCGTGCGTGAAGAGCTGCTCTGCCGGCGCCCGCTTCTATGGCGACCTCGACGACCCTGAGTCCGATGTCTCCAAGGAGCTCGCCAAGTATTCCGAGGATCAGATTCACACGCTGCCCGATACAGGCAACGCCCCTCTCACCAAGTACATCATTACCTCGATGCATGGTGAGAACGCCTGGCAAGAGAACACCTATTAAGCACGAGAAGCGCTGTGGCCGCGTTCCGCAA
>USJP01000107.1 GCA_900555105.1 uncultured Coriobacteriaceae bacterium
CTGGGGGTATTGGGAACAGCGAGGTGCTATGTCAACGGTGGTCTAACACAGAGTTTTCTTTTGGGCATATTGCTTACAAGTGCCGCCTTCGTTGCCGTGCCGCATCAATTGCGCGAGCGCGAGGCGTTCCTGTGGCCCATCATGGCGCTGCTGTCGTCGTTTGGCACCATGACGTTTGCCGTGGCTGCAGACCAGACCACCTTTTCGCCCACGATACTTTCGATTGCGGGCCTTATTGTCTTTGGCATGGGGTATTTCTGGTTGACAGCCTGCTTTGTCTTGCTTGCCGCTCGCACACAGACGTTCGCATGCGTCGCCGTGTGCGTTGCTGTGTCGCTGATCGTCGAGCCCGTCTTAGTCTCTCAAGTCGAGGCGTTTCTGTCACCTGCCGCGCAGGTGACGTTGGTGACGGTCATGCCCATCGTTTCTGCTGCTTTGTTCCAGGGGGCTCGCCATGCTGCACTGGCGCAGCGCTCGGTTGATAGCGCACAGGATGGGGCGATGGCGTTCGGTGTGCCCCTGAAGCCCCGCACCTCGCTGGGGCGCGCGGGCAGGCGCAACGTGATGACGCTGGTTGTTGCCGCGTCGCTTCTTCTGGCCACCGTTCGCTCGTTGAGCTTCGTGGGCCTGTGGGGCGACGGCCACATCGCCTCGGCCCAGGAGTGGCCCACCATGACTTCCTCTCCTGTGCTGTGGGCGGGGTATGCGATCGTGCTTGCGCTGTTCACGTATTTCGCAATTGTGAAGATGGAAAACCTGCCGCCGCATCTGCGCTTCCAACCGCCGCTTCTGATTGTCATCCTCACGCTGTTCGTGTCGCTTCTTCTCTCAGCCGAGCCTGACGCAAGCCCTGCGGTCATCGACACGCTCATGCGCCTCAACGACTCGTTCTCGCACCTGCTATTCTGGGTGCTTGTCACCACGCTGCTCAACGTGACCCATATCCCCTCGTATCGTGCCATTGGTTCTGCTTCCGGCCTGTACGCGGTGGGTTCGATAATCTGGGTCTTGTTCTTGAGCAATACCACCGCCATGGGCAACCTGATTGTGGTTGTGGTCATCTATGTGTTCTCGCTCGTTGCCATGCTCCTTGGTCTGGGCAGGCGCGACAAGGGCACCCCGCGCGATGACGCCGCCCAGCCTGAGTCTGAATCGCGGCAGGCGACCGGTGGTTCTCCCGCGGCGCTTATGACGCGCGCCATTGAGGATCGCTGCGCCGAGGTGTCCGATACCTACGGGTTGTCGCCGCGCGAGACTGAGATCTTGAACCTGCTGGTACAAGGTCGTACACGTGCGTATATCCAGGAAGACCTCGTGCTGGCCGAGAACACGGTGAAGACCCATGTCGCCCACATCTATGGCAAGCTCGGTGTCAAAGACCGCAAAGAGATGGTTGACCTTATCTTTGACGCTCAAGCTGAGGGTGAGATGTAAGGTTTTATTGCTCGGGCGCATCGGTGGTCGCCCTTGTTGCGAGCGTTGCGCGTGCTATACAATTAACCGTTAGGAAATAGAGTCGGGGCAGCATGCTCCGACTCCCAAAAGACAGTCTTGAGAGGAGCCGTGCATGGACCCCAACAAGCGCCCTGACGATATGGTGCGTATCACCACTCCCGAGCTCGCCCAGGCATTCATCGACGAGAAGATCGAGGAAGTTCGCGCCCAGGTTGGCGACAAGAACGTCCTGCTCGCCCTCTCGGGCGGCGTTGACTCCAGCGTCGTCGCGGCCCTTCTCATCAAGGCTATCGGTAAGCAGCTCATCTGCGTGCACGTGAACCACGGTCTCATGCGCAAGGGCGAGAGCGAGCAGGTTGTTGACGTGTTCCGCAACCAGCTCGACGCCAACCTGGTGTACGTCGACGCCACCGACCGCTTCCTGAACCTGCTTGAGGGCGTCGAGGAACCCGAGCGCAAGCGCAAGATCATCGGTGCTGAGTTCATTCGCGTCTTTGAGGAGGAGGCTCGCAAGGTGGGCGACCAGGTGAGCTTCCTGGCCCAGGGTACCATTTACCCCGACATCCTTGAGTCCGATGGCGTCAAGGCCCACCACAACGTGGGCGGCCTGCCCGACGACCTGCAGTTCGAGCTGTGCGAGCCCGTCAAGCTGCTGTACAAGGACGAGGTGCGCGTGGTCGGCCGTGAGCTCGGCCTGCCCGAGAACATGGTCGAGCGCCAGCCCTTCCCCGGCCCCGGCCTGGGCGTTCGCTGCCTCGGCGCCATCACCCGCGATCGCCTTGAGGCGCTGCGCGAGGCAGACGCCATCGTGCGCGAGGAGATCGACAACGCCGGCCTGACCATCTGGCAGTACTTCGCCGTGGTGCCCGACTTCCGCGCAACCGGCGTGCGCGAGGGCAAGCGAGCCTACGACTGGCCCTGCATCATCCGCTGCATCAACACGGTCGACGTCATGACCGCCGAGGTCCCCGAGCTTGACTGGGCGCTGCTCAAGCGCATCACCGCCCGCATCACCGCCGAGGTTCCCCGCATCTGCCGCGTGTGCTACGACCTCACCCCCAAGCCCGTCGGCACGGTGGAGTGGGAATAGAACACCCGTTCGATTCTATGATATAATGACTGCCGATAGGCGCGGTTTCTCCCGAAGCCGCGCCTATCGCTATGTTTGAAGCGATATCGGCGGGAAACTTACATTATGGGAGGGCGATTAATGGCATACGATTTCAAGAAGGAATTCAAGGAGCTTTACAAGCCGTCGTGCAAACCGAGCATCCTGACCATTCCGCCCATGAGCTACATTGCCGTACGCGGCAAGGGCGACCCCAACATCGAGGGCGGCGAATACCAGGGCGCCATGCCGCTGCTCTACGGCGTGGCCTACACTGTCAAGATGTCGAAGAAGGGCCCGCACGAAATCGAAGGCTATTTCGACTTCGTCGTGCCGCCGCTCGAGGGGTTCTGGTGGCAGGACCCTGCAGACGATCAGATCGACTATGCGCGGAAGGGCGACTTCAACTTTATCTCCTGCATCCGCCTGCCCGATTTCGTCACTCGCGACGATTTCGATTGGGCTGTCTCGGAGGCTGCCGCCAAAAAGAAGCTTGACTTCTCAGCGGTCGAGATGCTGAAGGTCGACGAGGGCCTATGCGTTCAATGCATGCATACCGGGCCTTACGACGGCGAGCCGGCGACCATAGACGCCATGCACGCATGTGCAGCCGAGCAAGGCTATGCGCCCGACTTCTCCGAAGCCCGTCTGCATCACGAGATCTACCTCTCCGACCCGCGCAAGTGCGCGCCGGAGAAGCTCAAGACCGTGATTCGCCATCCCATCAAGCCGATTTAGCAGAACGAAACGCCGCAATGTGCTCCAAGCGCGCCTTTTCAATCGGCAAAGACCATAGCTGACTCGATTGCGGGACGTTTGTCAGCACCGGCAACAGCGAGTATAATGATTGACGATGGGCCCGGGATGACCGCTGATTCAAGTCACCGGGCCTAAATTTGTATCTACAGGAGAAACCTTATGGCAAACGCATGCGGGCGCCCCAAAACCGAAGCACAGCACGAGTGGGCGGAGCGCTGGCTTTCGTCGTCAAGGCTCTCTTCTTACCTCGATCTTTGCGACGGCAACATCGATTGCGCGCTCGAGCTGCACGAATGGAACCTCATGCTGGGGCGAGTCCTCATGGGAGACATCGCGCACTTCGAGCTCGCGCTGCGCAATGCGTACGACCGAGCTCTCACCGAGCGCTTCCAGGGTGACGAGCACTGGCTCTTCGACGCGAACTCACCCGTGACACGCCCCATCATGCGAAATAGCAAGGCGAAAAAAAATGCGCGACGTGAACATGGTAAATCGCCGCGCCATCAACGACGCCCGTGGGCGGGCACACGACCCTGCAAACCCCGATCAGGTGATTGCAGGGCTCATGCTCGGCTTCTGGGCCCACATGACAGACCGAAGCCGCGAGCGCGACCTTTGGATACCGTATCTGCACGCCGCATGGCCTGCCGGAACCGACAGGGCAAAGCTCAACCTGAAGCTCGAATCCATCAACAAGCTGCGCAACCGCGTCGCGCATAACGAACGCCTTTTCAATCCTGGACCAAATGGACATTCGCCCATGGGAATCGACTCGGACATGCTTTCCTTGTTCAAGGCTTTATCGCCACTGGCCTACGAAAGCCTTCACGGCAACGAGAAGAAGACGACGGTCGAGAGATTCCTCGAAAATCATCCAGCGCCGGTAGGCGTGAGGCTGTAGCTAATTCAATCACCTAGATTGGCCACCAAGCAGATTGACCAAGCACCACAACCTCCACCCTAGAGCAAGAATAAACTCACAGCGACATATCGACTGTCCGAAACGCGCTACTCTTTGCAAGGGCCTTTTTGTGAGAAATCGTTTGCAACACTTCTTGTACCGATAGCGAATATGCCGCATTTACATTTCATAATGCAATATATAATTGACATTATGATTTGAATGCAATATATTTCTGTCATGTTGCAACGGATATCTGTCCATATGTCGAAGGGAATCCCATGCCGGGCAAGAAAAACCTATGCATGAAGGCAGCGCGCGCAGCGGCCGGCCTTTCGCAATCCGATTTAGCCGAAGCCGTCGGCGTCACACGCCAAACCATCGGCCTTATCGAGGCAGGCGGTTACAATCCCACGCTCAATTTATGCGTTGCCATTTGCAAAACCCTTCATGTCACCCTAAACGACCTTTTCTGGGACGAAGAACGCTAACCCGTTTTCATCGTTCCCAACCCAGCACGTTACCCAAACCAAGACATATCCTTTTAGGAGAGAATCATGAAGCTGCAAAATATGAAACTTGCCCAGAAATGGCGCGAATATGCCGGCCCGAAGGACGAGCGTCTTGAGGCTGAGAACGCGAAAATTTACAAGCTTGGATTCATGCTGCTATCGTTCGGCATGCTCATGCTGCTTGTGTATCAAATCATGGCCCAGCAGGTAGCGTGGGTGCACGATGGCGACAACGAAGCGTTTCGCCTCTTCGCAAATCCCGTTGACGCCGTCATGTACGCATGGCTTTTCATCGTGATGACCGTCTGTGCCGTGCTGCAAACGAGGAAAGGCTATGTCGACACCAACCGCTTCGGGCAAACAGAGCACATTCCTACGGGCTATTTCCTGCTCATTTCGGGCATCACCGGCATCGCAAGCGCACTTGCCATCGCCGCTATGCGCTGCATCGCCGAGGCGCAGATCGTACCGATTGAAAGCGTCTTTTGGGGAGCGAACCTGGCAACGGGCGTAGTGTTCGGCGTGACCATCCTCGTTGCCGTATTCGGTGCGCTGTGCCTGGCGTTCTTTGAGGCAAAACAGCGCCGCGCGAAAATCGAAGCGGAGCTAGACTGCCCCGACGACCTGTAACCTAATAGAGCAGGATCCCTGCCCTATACCACCCCGTCAGGGAAATGAAGCGAGCCGCGCCCAAACAATCTTTTTGGGCGCGGCTCAACCATTTCGAAAACACTGTTGCTAACGAAACCGCATCTTCGTAATCAACGATGCGCGACAATCTACGAGCTAAAAGCCGACGATCAAGCCTCCGCGTTCGGCATAGTAGCTGCAAAGGCCCCTGGTCGGAAGGATCTCGATCCGAGAATCCGCCCACGCGCTCAAAATGCTCTCCTTAAGAGCCTGGGCAACAGCATGGTTGGCGCAATGGCTGATGGCAACGTTGCCGCCGGCAAACCCGCGCTCCCTCATGCCTCCTGTACCCGCCCATCGAAGCGCAGCTTGCCCGCGCCTGAAAAACGCAAGAAGGGGAACGGGCAAAACCCGTTCCCTTTCCAAAACCATCGGTTGCCCGATGATCGACAAGGATCCGCAGATGATTCGCTAGGCGATCGGCGGGGTGCCCTCGAAGTTACCGAAGATGGCGTCGATCTGGATGGCGGCGCCCATGGGCAGGTTCGCAACGCCGACCACGCGACGAGCAGGGGTTCCCTCGGGGAAGAACTGGGCGTACACCTCGTTGACGGCGTCCATGTCGTTCATGTCCTTCACGAAGATGTTCACCTTGACGCAGTCCTCCAGGACATGGTCGACGCTCTCGATGATGGCCTTGATGTTCTTGAGAGCCTGCTCGGTCTCGGCCTTCACGCCGCCGGCGACCAGCGCGCCCGTTGCCGGGTCAACGCCGAGCTGGGCGGAGATGTTGTTGTAGTGGGAGAACGCCACGGACTGCGTGGACATCGCGTCGAACGGG
>USJP01000108.1 GCA_900555105.1 uncultured Coriobacteriaceae bacterium
AGTAGAGACATGGTCTCGTCCGCCGCCATGGCGTCCTCCACCGTGATCTGCATCATGGTGCGGGTCTCCGGGTTCATGGTCGTCTCCCAAAGCTGCTCGGAGTCCATTTCACCAAGGCCTTTGTAGCGCTGAATATCGTAGCCGCTCTGCAGCTGCGTCATGATCTCGTCGCGCTCGTTATCGGAATACGCGTAATAGTGGCGCTTATTCTTCGTGATGCGGAACAACGGCGGCTGTGCGATGTACACGTGTCCCTCTTCGACAAGCGGGCGCATATAGCGGTAGAAGAACGTCAAAAGCAAAGTGCGGATGTGCGAACCGTCGACATCGGCATCGGCCATGATGATGACGCGGCCGTAACGGAGCTTATTCAAATCGAACTCTTCGCCGATGCCCGTACCGAGCGCCGTAATGACCGGCATGAGCTTATCGTTGCCGTAAACGCGGTCTAAGCGTGCCTTCTCAACGTTCAGCATTTTACCCCACAAGGGGAGGATCGCCTGAAATTTGCGGTCTCTGCCGCCCTTTGCGGAGCCGCCTGCGGAATCGCCCTCGACGATGTAAATTTCGGTCTCTTCCGGGTTGCGGGACTGGCAGTCTGCGAGCTTGCCGGGCAGTGTTGCGTTTTCAAGCGCAGATTTGCGGCGCACAAGGTCTCTTGCCTTTCTCGCCGCTTCTCTTGCGCGGGAGGCCGCCATGGCTTTGTCGAAAATGGCGCGTGCCACGGCGGGGTTCTCTTCAAGGAACGTCATCAGCTTGTCGCTCATCAGATTGCTGACAAGGCCGCTGATTTCCGTATTGCCGAGCTTGCCCTTCGTCTGGCCCTCGAACTGCGGGTCGGCAAGCTTGACCGAGATGACGGCCGTAAGGCCCTCGCGGGTATCATCGCCCGTGAGGTTCTGGTCCTTATCCTTGAGAATGCCCTGCTTGCGCGCATAATCGTTGATGGTACGCGTCAAAGCGGTGCGAAAGCCCTCGAGGTGCGTGCCGCCGTCGATGGTGTAAATGTTGTTCGCGAAGGTCATGACCTTGGAGCCGTAACCGGTGTTCCACTGGATGGAGACCTCTACCTCGCCGCGCTTGTCGTCGGTCACGTCATCGGCCGACTTACCCTGCACATAGATGGGCTTGGACAGGCCGGGGAGGATCTCGTTGCCTTCGTTCAAGAACTTGACGAAGTCATTGATACCACCCTGGTAGCAGTACTCCTCCACGCGCGGGGTAAGCTCACGCTCGTCGGTGAAGACGATCTTGAGGCCGCGGTTGAGGAAGGCGGTCTCCTGCAGGCGAGCCGAGATGGTGTCGTGGTCGTAGACCGTGGTCTCCTGGAAGATCTCGGGATCGGGCCAGAAGGTGACCTTGGTACCCGTGGTCTTCGTCTTGCCGATGACCTCGATCTGCTTCGTGGTCTTGCCGCGCGAGAACTCCATTGCATAAATCTCGCCGTCGCGCTTGACCTCAACCACGAGGCGCTCAGACAAGGCGTTTACGACAGAAACACCGACGCCGTGCAGGCCGCCGGAAACCTTGTAGCCGCCACCGCCGAACTTGCCGCCCGCGTGCAGGATGGTCATGACGACCTCAAGGGTGCTCATCTTGCGCTTGGGGTGCTTGGCCACAGGGATACCGCGACCGTTGTCGATGACCGTCACCGAGTTGTCGAGGTGCACGGTGACGTCGATGCGGTTGCAGAAGCCTGCCATTGCCTCGTCAACCGAGTTGTCAACAATCTCCCACACCAAGTGGTGCAGGCCCATAGAACCAGTGGAGCCGATGTACATGCCGGGGCGCTTGCGCACCGCCTGCAGACCCTCAAGGATCTGAATGTCTTCGGCACCGTAGGAGGGTGTTTTGTCCGCCACGGATATCCTCTCTTCTTGAGCTTCAAAGGACCGCCTAGGCGATCCACAGCCAATCAGAGCAAGTATACTCTGCACAGGTGCAGACATAATTATCGTTAGTGTAAATGCCTAGAAACCATATCTGTAAGCCCTTTAAATGGGCCATATCGGTCTTTTTAGGCTTTGTTTGACTTTTTCCACCTTATGTTAGCCATCATGGCCTGACGCGCATTCTCTTTAAGCCCCTCGTCAGTGATGCACGCAACTTGGGCCTCAACGCGGGCAATCTCGGCAGCTGTGAGCTCAGGCAGATACGCCGGGTCATAGGCACGCTCGACCACCTCGTCGTGGGCGGGAGCAACGTGCACGCGTGTGGACACCTTAAAGCGCAGGCAAATGGCAACAAGATCGGGCTGTTCCTGAGCACAGCGCATGTTCCATTCCGCAAGAATCGCCTGAGCATTGAGCTGAAATTCCTGGGCCCACAGGGCGGAATCAGTGTAAAGCACCAGTTCAAGACCTTGTTTTTTCTGCACGGGATAGCAGCCCACAACATGGGCGCACACGCGCTTGTCACGCAGGGAGCGCACGACCCCCATGGCGCGGCCCACCTGTGACGATGTGCGCGAGTGGCATGTTACACGTGAAACAACATCGTCAAACAGACTCATGGAAGCCTCACCACCTTGGCACGGTCCAGCTCACTGGCAGAGAAATAGTCGAGATTCGTGGTGGTCACTACCGTCTGAACCCCGGCGGCCACCAGGCCGAACAGGCGACTGCGACGCGAAGCGTCAAGCTCGCTCATGACATCGTCGAGCAGAAAGAGGGGGTATTGACCCGACACCTCGGCAACAAACTCAACCTGGGCGAGCTTGATGGCAAGGACAAGCGAGCGTTGCTGGCCCTGTGAGGCGAAAGCACGGGCGGAAGCGCCAGAGATGCGCAGTTCAACATCATCAAGATGGGGCCCCACAAGCGTTGCGCAGCGACGTTCCTGCTCTGCCATGTTGGACATGAGACATCCAAAAAGAGCGTCCTCGATTTCTTGCCGGGATGTCGAGACATCAAAATCGCGTGCCCAGGCGCTGTCGTAGGTCATCTGCGCGCCCTCCCCTGCCGCAAGCTCACCATAGACACGTTCCACATGGGGAGCGAGGCGGGCAAGCAGTGCCTGGCGGTAGCAAAAGAGCACCGCTCCTGCGCGAGCCGCGGACGCACTCCATGCCTCGATGAGGGTTTGGTCGGGCTCGATACCCGCACGGGCCGCCTCTTTAAACAGTGTGTTTCGCTGATACACGGCCCTACGGTAGTCGTGAGCCACCTGGGCATAGGACTCCTTGAGCTGAGAGCCAAAACCATCGAGCAGGTCCCGACGCCCGGCCGCCGGCCCCTTTACGAGCGCAAGCTCATCGGGGAAGAAAAGCACGCTCGTCAGGTCGCACACCTGCCCCTGCACCGAGCGGCGCTTCCCGTTTACCTTATATAACTTTCTGGTGGGGTGAATGTCGCACGTCACGTCTATCTGGCGCTTATCCCCCTCCACATGCATGCTGAGTCCGCCGAGGTCGCAGCCTTGGCGCAACAGCTCGGAAGGTGAGGCGTGTTTAAACGACGCACCGCAGGTGAGCACCTGCATACCCTCGATGCAGTTGGTCTTTCCCACCGCATTGGGTCCCACAAGCACGGTGAGCCCGCGCGCCGGTTCCAGCACGCGGGTCTCCATGTTTCTGAAATTACGGTACCCAACCTGGGTGACGACGAGTGACATGTAGCGCCCAACCAGCCGATATGGGACCTAGTAACCCATGCGCACGGGCATGACGAGGTAGAGAAAGTCCACCTTGTTGCCCAGCATCTTGAAGATGCCCGGCTTGGAGGGGTTTTCCATCTGGAAGGCCATCATGTCATCGTCGCCGGCCTTCTGCACGCAGTCGTAGATGAAGCGGGAGTTGAACGCGATGGTCTGGCTCTCGCCCTCCACCTCCACCGGGATCTCCTCGCGGGCGCTGCCCTGGTCGGGCAGGTTGGAGGTGATGATGAGCAGGCTCTCGGTTGCGTCAATCTGGAAGCGAATCTCGGAGTTGGAGACGGTCATAGCCTTGATGCGCTGCATGGCCTCGAACAGGTCGTTGACCTTCACCTTCACGCCCGTCACGTACGAGGCGGGAATGAGCTTGCGGTACTTGGGGTAGCTGCCCTCGATGCGGCGGGTAACGTACACGACGTCGCCGAAGAGGAAGACAATCTGGGTCTGGTTCGTGCCGATGGTCATCGTGCGCGACTCGCTTGCCATGGCAAGCACGCTGCGCAGCGTCTTTGCCGGGGCGATGACCTCAAAGTCCTCCACACCGCTCGTGATCTTGGTCTCAGCCACGGCGAGACGCACCGAGTCAGTCGTGACGAAACGCACGATCTCAGGCGTGATGTTGACGAGCACACCGTTGAGCACCGTACGGCTCTTGTCGGTGGAAGCGGCCACAGCGACACGGTTTACCATGTCGTTGAGGCTTGCCGTGGGGACTTCCACCATCGAGTCGATCTGATAGCTGGGGAACTGCGGGAAGTCTTGCGCTGCAAGCGTGTTGATGGAGTAGGAGGAGCTACCGCACCGCACGTTGAGCACAGTCCCTGCAAGCTCAAAGGAAATGGCCATATCAGGCAGGTGGCCAACGACTTCGGCAAGAAGCTTGCACGGAACAACGAGAGCGCCCGGTTCCTCAACATTGGCAATGACAGTCTGCTTGATGGAGACCTCCATGTTTGAAGTCTCAAGAACGAGGGACTGTCCTTCAGCTGTGATGAGTACACCGGAGAGAATGGGAAGGGTGGAGTTCATGTCCATACCCTTGATGGAACGGTCGAGAGCTCCCTTGAGAGTATCCCTGTCGATAACGAACTTCATCTTGTCTTTCCCTTCTTTTCTTATATTAAAGAGTAGTTGTAGTAGTAGGTCGGTTTCAAATGTTGATTAGTGTGCTCAATGCCTGGTAGATGCCGGAAAACTTTTGTTTTCGACATGCTTATTTCTTCAACCTGTTTCAACGCGCCGCCAAGGTCTCATGCATTGTAGACGAGTGTTGCACACGCTTTGAACGTCCTTTCAACCTCATTTCGACTCGTTGCACAACCGATTCTTGAAGTCCTCGAGCTGACGGGCATAGGTGTGGTCGACATTGCGCTTCTCGTTGATGACTTTGATGCCGTGCGTGATCGTGGAGTGGTTGAGCCCCACGATGTCGCCGATAGACTGGTAGGTTTCGTCGGTGAGCTGGCTGGCAAGCCACATATAGACTTGACGAGCCTCTTTGATGGCGGCGGTCCTGCTTCGGCTTGTTACCTGCTCATAGGTGACGCCGTATTCCCTTGTGACCGCCTCTATGATCTTGTCGAGGCTGATGATGGTTGTGACGTTGTACTGCGAGTCGATGTACTCCCTGATGCCGTCCGGCGTGATGACGTTGGGGTCGTGCTCGGCGTTGAACATGATGCCGTTGATGAGACCCGTCATCAAACGAGGGCTGTCGGGACCGTACTCGGCCATGACCTTGAACGCCTCATCCGAGATGCGCACGCTTGTCATGCCGTTGCGCGCTCGGTAGCGCTCATAGAAGCTTTTAAGGATGGAAAGCTTCATTTCCCAGGTAGGAGCCTTAATGTCTTGCACCATGCCTTGCGCGAAACGCGTTTTGAGGCGTGGGTCGAGGTCGAGGTAGTCAGGCGCGCGGTCGGCTGCGAGTACGATTTGCTTGTTGCCGGAGAGCATGAAGCTGTTGAAGATGTTGAAAAGCGCGCCCACCGTTTCCTGTTGCTGGTTGCGGAACTCCTGCACGTCGTCTACCAGCAGAACGTCGATGTCTTCCATGTCTTTGAGCACGGCGTGTCCGCGCAGTTTTTGGACGTGCACCTCGTCGACATAGCGCGTGATGAACATGTCGGCGCTGATGTATTCCACGCGTGTACGGGGCTGGTTGGCCATGATGTAGGACTGGATCGCGAGCAAGAGGTGCGTCTTGCCGTTTCCCGAAGGACCCCAGATGAAAACAGGGTTGAAAAGACTGCCGTCGGGTTGCTCGGCCACGCTGCGTGCCACGCGATACGCCATGATGTTGGAATCGCCAACAACATAGGTGTCAAAGGTAAAGTCGGTGCTTGTCTGGGCCTTTACCTCGTCTTGTTGTTTAGGTCCATCCTCAAGCACCGGAATCGGCTGGGAGGGGTTGGAGTAGTTTTCAACATTCGTTGAAACGAGTGGTTGAAAACTTTTCACCGCGGGGGCGGCACTTTGCGAGGGTTCGGAGTTCTTGACCGCAAAGGGGGTGTTGGCCGATGCCGAAAAACGGCTTAAACGTCAGTTTGAACAG
>USJP01000109.1 GCA_900555105.1 uncultured Coriobacteriaceae bacterium
TTACCAACTGCTCGTAGAGCTTGGGGTCAATGGCGTCGCGATCGAACGCGCGCGACTCGAGCTGCTCGAGATCGCCTTCGAGATCGTCGACGCATGAGTACTTGGCAAGCACCTGCCCAGCAGCACGATGCCTCTCCAACTTGGCCTGAATCTCCTTCATGCGCGGCATGTTGGCGAGCAGCGACTGCAAGTGCCGCTCATTGGCCGACTCCGCCTGGTATGCGTTCATCGCCTGTCCGCTCGTCTCGTTGCCCATCTCATTGACCCTTCCCTTCGAACCCCAAACCCCCCCACAGTCCACAGCACGCGAGAGTACACAAAACCGGCCGCCCCGCACGCTGCGTGCGGCGAGCCGGCCGGCCAGAACTCAAAACGCTATCTTACTTCAAGATCTCCTGGCCGGAGAGCTCCTTGCCCAGGACGCGGCCCAGGGTGAGGGCCATGCCGAGGCTGACGCCCTGGATAGGCGTGGAGTAGTGGGTGCCGAAGCGGCCGCCGGAGTTGTTGCCGGAAGCATAGAGACCCTCGATCGGGTTGAAGTTCTTGTCAAGGACGCGCTGGTTGGCGTCGATGACCAGGCCGTTGAGGCTGACGGTACCCAGAGCAGGCTTCTCCTGCACCTGGATCATGCCGAAGAACGGGGGCTCGTCGATGGGGAGCAGGACGCGCGGGTCGCGACCGAAGTCGGTATCCTTGCCAGCGGCGGCCATCTCGTTGTAACGGTCGATAGATGCCTTGGCGGCGGTAGCCTCCTCGTCGGAGAGACCCATGTACTCGAAGAGCTCCTCCCAGGTGTTGGCTGCGAAGTGGCAGGGCGTACCCGTGGACCACGTGGTCTCGCCAGCGCCACCAGCGGTCTCCTCGCCCTCGGCGCCGCGCTCGACCCAGTGGGCCAGCGTCTCGTCGAGCGAGTCGTCGCGACCAGCGCAGAAGTGCTCGGGCGCGGAGCGGGAAAGCAAGGTCTTGTACTTGGAGTCGAAGAAGGCGTAGAAGCGACCGAACTTCCTGCGCTCCATCTGCTCGATGATGCCGAAGCAGCCCATGAACTCCTCGTCGCAGAAGCGCTGCATGTCGGTGTCAAGCCACAGGGCGAAGCGGTAGGTGCCCTGACGGATAAGCAGGTTCACGGAGTACTTGTCGGAAGTGTACACGACCTCGGGCGAGATGAGGGTGCGCTGAATCGGGTCCATGGAGCCGCCGGCCCACATGCCCATCTTGATGCCCGAGCCATCGCGGCCAAAGCCGGCGGTACGCATCTTGGAGATGTCCAGGCCGTGAGCGTCGAACAGCTCGCGCTGGTTCTGCTGGAGCTCCTTGTACATCGCATTGTTTGCGCCGTAGTCACCAGCAGACAGGACGATGCTCTCGCCGGTAAAGCGGTGGTAGTTGCCATCGGCATCCTGGGCGATGACACCAGTCACGCGGGTGTGGATCTCGGTGCCGTCGGAGATGACGTCGACACCGTCCTCGCCAACCTGCTCAACCTTGCAGGGGACCTCTTCCTCGGTGGTCTCGAGCACGATGCCCTTGTAGCCCCAGAACCACTGGGCGCCCAGGGACTCGGACTTAGCGATGAGGGCCTTGCCACCGCTCTCCTGGGCCATGTCGCCAGCGCCTGCACCCTCGCCGAAGCTACCGGCGTTCATGGGGTAGGTGATGGTGCCCTTCCAGCACTTGTAGCCGTTGATGTCGCCGCCGTTGGCGAAGTACTCGTCGGCGCAACCCTCGACAAGCTCGATCTTCGTGGAGGCAACAACGGACTCGGGGGAGTTCTCCATGAGCCAGTCGACCATCTCGCCGGAGTTGTCGACGAACTTCTTCACCAGGCAGGGGTTGGTGTAACCCAGAGAACGGCGCTGCCAGTCGGCGATGAACTCGGACTTGTCAATCTCAGGGCAGCCGGCGTCCATGCAGAACTTGGAGTTGACGGTGCCGATCTGATGCAGGCCGTACCAGAACATGTTGTCCTCGTCCTGGGCCTCGAGCACGACGACCTTCTTGCCGCCCTCGGCAGCGGTCACAGCGCAGGCAAGGCCGGCGTTGCCGCCGCCGACGATGACGATGTCAGCCTCGGTGGTGTCGACGATATCAGCCTCGTCGATCTCGGGCTTGTCGCCGAGCCACTCGGGCGTGGCAACGACATAGGCGGCCTCGGCCGGGAACTCGTAACCGGCCTGCTCCATGCAGTCCTTCACGCCGGCAACGGTGACGTTGGTGCACAGCGTGGCGCCGGAGATGGCGTCGACGTAGGGGCTGTTGGCCTCGACGATGCGGTTGCACAGGTCGTCGATGTCCTCACGGAAGTTCTCGGAGTAGTCCTTGCGGCTCGTCTGCGTGACGGTGTAGGTCACCGACGTGATGGCGTCCTCAGACAGCTCGCAGGTAATGTCCATCTCGGCGAAGCCGGTGGACTGCTTCGACACGTAGGTGCCGGGCGCAAAGGCAAAGGGGGCGAGGTCTGCGGGGGCGTCCTCGGCCTGGGCAGCGCTCACGCCGGTGGCGGTGATGCCGAGAGCGGCACCGGCAAGGGCGGCAGTCTTCAGAAAGTCGCTGCGGGTGATGCTGGTGGACATATGTTTCCTTTCCAACACGGTTGTTTCCGAACCTGCGAGCACGGCCCCTTTGCCGGCTCGCCTTCCGTTCGGGCTGACCCCATCGTGGCGCGCCGACGTCTACTTCACCATGCTGCGACGGGTATGAAATTCAACGCTCCCAAGCTCATACTCAAAGAATGAGAGAGGCCACCTTGACACGTTGAGCTGGGAGGATGAAAGATTTGGCGGGTTCGGTGCCCGAAAAAGGGCGATGTGCGAGACAGAGCCGACCCGTCAATCGGCACGCTGTGCAAAGTCCTACGACACCGTTTGACTCCGTACCCAAGGGTACGGTACTCTAGGGTACGGTACTCATGAGTACGAAAATGGGAGGGCATATGTTCGTCGGACGTGAGCGTGAACTTGCGGCTCTAGAGCGCATGTACGGCAAGAGCGATTTTCAGATGGCTGTCATCTACGGCAGGCGGCGCGTGGGCAAGACCACACTCATCGATGAGTTCACAAAAGACAAGCGGGTGCTGTATTTCACAGCCCAGCAGAAGACCTCACGGCAGAACCTCGAGCTGTTCAGCGCCGCCGCCTACGCCGCGTTCTCCCTGCCCGGGTCCCTGCCGGCTTTCTCGTCATGGAACGACGCGCTGGCATTTGTCGTCGAAAGGGTCGAGTCTGACACAGGGGGCGCGCCGCTCGTCTTCGTCTTCGACGAGTTCCCCTACGCGGCCGAGGCGGACCCTTCCCTGCCGTCGATATTCCAAACCGCCATCGACCACGGCTTCAAACAGACAAACACCAAGCTGATTCTCTGCGGGAGCAACGAGGGGTTCATGGAAAGCGAGGTACTCGGCGCCAAAAGCCCCCTATACGGAAGACGGACGATGCAGATTCACCTTAAACCGTTCGACTACCTCGACGCCGCGCGGATGCTGCCGCGTCTTTCCCCCGAGCAGGAGCTGGCGTATTACGCCACCTTCGGAGGCACGCCGTATTACCTCTCGCAGGTAGACCCTGCACTGACCTACGAGGAGAACGTACGCGAGCTCCTCTTCGACAGCATGGGCATGCTCTACGAGGAGCCCCTCATGTTGTTGCGCCAGGAGGTTCACGAGCCCGCCCAGTACAACTCCATCCTCGACGCCATCGGGGCGGGCAACGGCACGTCCACGCGAATCGCCGAGGCAGCCGGGGTAAATCCCAACTCGGTCGGCAAGTACATAAAGACGCTCGTGTCGCTGGGAATCATCGAGAAGGTGGCCCCTTTTGGGGAGACTACGACTTCGCGCAGCTCGCGCTACCGCATCAAGGACCCGTTCTTCGCCTACTGGTACCGCTTCGTGAGCAGGTATCTCGGGGCAATCGAGGAAGGCGCGGGCGCGGCTGCGGCCGGATACGCCACCTCGGGGGCCGCGTTCGCAACCTATCTCGGTGGACAGTTCGAGCTGGCGTGCCTGCAATGGGTGAGTCGCGAGAGCGCTGCGGGGAGGCTTCCCTTCGCGGCACTTGAGTTCGGCAAATGGTGGGGCACCGACCCACAGGCCCGCGAGGAGACCGACATCGACGTCGTGGCAGCGAACAAGGCCGAGCACAAGCTGCTCGTCGGGGAATGCAAGTGGCGCAACTCGTTCGACGAGACGGCTGCAATCGAGGCGCTCGAGCACCGCGCGACCCTTCTGAGAGGGTTCAGCCAGTGCTACCACGTGCTCTTCACAAAGCGTGACGTGAGCGAGGGAACCCGTGAGAAAGTGGCAGCGAGAAGCGACCTGCGCGTCGTGACGGCAGAGGAGCTCTACCGCGAGTTGGGATGATATAAGGCGGCCGAAAAAGCGCCGCCGATTTGCAGACCTGGGAAAGGGGACGCACGTCCTCATCAGGTGCGCAGCCAAATGTTAGTACGTATTAGTACGTGATTGGAATGTCGAGCTCGTAGTCGGGGTCGTCGTTATGGCCCATGATCTTGCCGGCGCGATAACCGAAGGTCATGGAGTGCCTGGCGCACACACCGCTTGAGAGGTTCAGATGGCTGTTGTCCACGGTTGACCTGGGCCTCACCGCAACGACTCCCCCGTCAACGTCTCCATCGACAACGACATCGTGGTCAAGTAGGCCGAGCAGACAATCCCCGAAAAACCATCCGATAACATATGAGAAGGCCCCTCGTCTTGTCGAACGGCATACCATTGCAAGGCAAGGGGTCTCGACGGTCCTGACGTCTTAGGATACCGAGGCCCGAGCTTGGACCAAATTACATTGGGGCTTCGCGCACGAGGTCCGTTTCTGGAGGGCTAGCCCGACGGGGCAAGAGACCCTTGGGGCAACGGCGGCCAGCAACGCCCGATACCCGCCTACGATGTGCTCCGTGTTTTCCTTGGTGGCCCCGCGCCCCTCTTTCCCAAAAATCCACCGGGACGTGGTAGCATCGTCGCCGTCGTTGAAGGCTTGAGCATGAGAGGACAGACGCACTATGCGCATTGGATTCGACAGCCAGAAATACGTCGAACTGCAGGCCGCCCACATCCGCGAGCGTATCGGCTCGTTTGGCGGCAAGCTCTACCTTGAGTTCGGCGGCAAGCTGTTCGATGACATGCACGCCTCGCGCGTCCTGCCCGGCTTTGCCCCCGACGAGAAGATCCGCATGCTGCAGAGCTTCAAGGACGACGTGGAGATCATCGTCGCCGTCAACGCCAACGACATCGAGAGCGGCAAGGTCCGCGGCGACCTGGGCATCACCTACGACGAGGACGTCCTGCGTCTCATCGACATCTTCCAAGGCATGGGCTTCCTTGTGAGCGCCGTCGTCGTGACGCGCTACGCCGGCCAGCCCGCCGCCGACGTCTTCCGCGCGCGCCTCGACGCCATGGGCATGCGCTCCTACCGCCACTACCCCATCGCCGGCTACCCCGTGGACGTGGACTACGTGGTGAGCGATGAGGGCTTCGGCAAGAATGACTATATTGAGACGACCCGTCCGCTCGTGGTCATGACGGCCCCCGGCCCTGGTTCGGGCAAGATGGCCACGTGCCTGTCACAGATCTACCTCGACGCCAAGCACGGCATCAAGGCCGGCTACGCCAAGTACGAAACGTTCACCGTGTGGAACCTGCCGCTCAAGCACCCGGTTAACCTCGCCTACGAGGCCGCCACGGCCGACCTGGACGACGCCAACATCATCGACCCCTTCCACCTGGAGGCCTACGGCAAGGTGGCGGTGAACTACAACCGCGACGTCGAGACGTTCCCCGTGCTCAAGGCCATGATGGAGCGCATCCTGGGCGCAAGCCCCTACCAGTCTCCCACCGACATGGGCGTCAACATGGCCGGCCTTGCCATCTGCGACGACGAGGCCGTATGCGACGCAGCCCGCATGGAGATCGTCCGCCGCTATTTCAACGCATGCGTGAACGCGAAGCGCACCGGCTGCGGCGCCAACCAGGTAAGCAAGCTCAAGATGCTCATGAAGCAGGCAGGCGTCACGCCCGACCTCTCCCCCATCCGCGCGGCGGCCCTCACCAAGGAGGAGGCCACCGGCAAGCCCGCCGGCGCCCTGATGCTGCCCAACGGCGAGGTCATCAGCGGTCGCACCTCCACGCGTCTCGGCGCCGCCTCGTCGCTTTTGCTCAACGCCCTCAAGTACCTGGCAGGCATCCCGG
>USJP01000110.1 GCA_900555105.1 uncultured Coriobacteriaceae bacterium
GACGCCGCTGAAGATGAGGACGCGGTCCATCACCGGGTCGAAGCGTTTACCGAAGAGGCTCACCTGCTTGAGGCGACGTGCGAGCTTGCCGTCGATCCAGTCGGTGCAGGCCGCAATGATGAAGAGCACCACAGCAAGGGTGTGATACTGCTCCTGAGGATAGAGCACCAGGAAACAGGCAGTGAGCACAAGACGGCACAACGTGATGAGGTTGGGAATCGTTGCCAGCGTATGTAGGGGATTGTCGGGTGTACCGGGTTCTGCCGTTGGGTCGACAAGGCCCAAACCCCGTGTGCGATCTTTTGACATGCTGTTCTCCCCTGCTTATGCCTGGTAAAAATTCTTGGGATGCATTATACGAAAGCACCCTGTCCCTTTGGGCGGGAACAATGCCGCCCTACGAAGTCAACGTGGAATAAAATAGTATTCTACCTGCGTTGGTGTACTCATCTGTATACCAACCTTACGGTAGTGTCATACGCGGTCTACAGGCTTCCCACATTGACTGTCGATGAGGGTGTTGCCAAGAACTAAAAAAGCCTGGAACTTCAAGAAGTTCCAGGCTCTAAGTAAACATGGTCGGGCAAGCGGGATTTGAACCCACGACCCCTTGACCCCCAGTCAAGTGCGCTACCAAGCTGCGCTATTGCCCGAAGTGCAAGAAATAATACTAATCCTTCTGCCAAGAAAATGCAAGCACTTTTTTGCAAAGAAATGAAGATTGGTTCATTACTCTTGTCGGTGTGGTCGTATTCTCAAGGCCCGAGGTCCATCAACCCAGTGTTACGAGATAGCCACGGTATAGGTGACGTTGATTGCCAGGAGTATGGCCAAGCTTGCCAATATGATCAGCACGCAGCGAATGATCTGGTGTGGCAAAGGCCTGTCATGCTTGAGTCCGAGCCTTGCAAAGAGGCGGCGCTTGTCGTAGAGCACATATGCGATGCTGGAAAAGAGCAACACATAGAAGGTGGCAAAGCAGCGATTCAGCCAAAACGGGGTGCCTTCAGGCAGCGCCTGTGAGGTCGTGAACCAGGAGGCATATGCGTACAGCACCCAGTTCAGGGCAATGAATGCGTTCCAGGTACGGCAGATCCAGGTGGGAATCGCATCGGGCAGGCGGGCGAGCAGCGCAAGGACAGCTCCATGCGGGCTTCGCGGGTGTGGGGATTGTTCGGGGGAGTCATTCGCCTGGTGTTCATCGGCGACAGGAGGGCGCGCGGGGGCTGGGTTTTGCAGACGTGCCCTCATCGCGGCTCTGACCGACGGACACGCCTCAAAGGCTACCTTCAAATCCTGTGCGCTCGTATAACGATCTTTGGCGTCCAAGGCACAGGCCTTGGCGATGACAAGCCTGAGGTCGCCGGGAATCGACGGGTCGGCATAGTCGATGAGCCGGTCGTTGTTTGACATTGACCTGCCCGTCAGGCAATAGAACAGTACCGCCCCCAGGGCATAGACGTCGGTCTGCACGCTTGTCTGGCCAAAGCCGCACTGCTCGGGCGGCGCATAGGGGCGCGTGCCTAAATATGCCGTGTCATGGTCGGCTTGGGGTTTGAAGACGCGGGAGATGCCAAAGTCAAGGAGCATTACACAAGGTGCGTGACCTTCGCCCTCATCGAGGTCGACCATGACATTGGTGGGCGTGATGTCGCGATGGATGATGGGGCGCTCGAAAGCGGTATGAGGCTCCTCAACTGCGTCGCAAAGCTCGGGAAACACCCGTTGCGTGAAGTCGAGGCGCTCCTTTTGTCCAGACAGCGCCTCCACGCATGCGGCAAGCGTTTTACCTGGCGCGGTCTCCATGACCACGACGAGCTTGTCGCCTATGAGGCCGCAGTCAAGGATGTAGGGAACGTGCTTGAGGCGTCGGCCTGCCTGCTGTTTGTCAAACAGCAGCTGGTACACCTCGCCCAGGCCGCTTTGACGGTCGATGTACTTGCGGATGAAGGGGCCCGTTTCCTGTGCGCCGTCGGCACCCAGTCGATAGACCCTCTCGGTGCGCTCGACCTGAGTTTGCTTAATGAGGGTATCGACGCGATAGCATGTATCGTTCTCGAAGCGCTCGAGCATCTCCGCCAAAGGGTCTATGCGGGTAGTTGAGCCAGTGGGTTCCATCATGCTCCGAGTGCGTATGGGTTGAAAAAGAAAAGGCGGACCCGGATGGGCCCGCCTTGATGATAAGCCTTCCTTGGAAGTCTCGGCCACGCCTTTCAGCAAACGGTTTCTTCTCCAAAGCGGTAGAGCTCCTCGTTGACTTTTTGCAGCGAGCAGCCGCGGTCAAGGCAGAAGATGATGATGGCGTCGCGGCGGCACTTGGCGTTGAGTTCGTTTGCGCCCGCCGCTCGAAGCGCCCGGTTTGTCTCTCGCAGGGAGAGGGCCATGGCAAAGGCGATTTGCAGCACCTTGTCACGGGAGGGATGGCGCGTCCCTTTGAAGATCTGGTAACCGAAGGTCTCGTTGAGGTTGGCCATACGCACCACCTGGGCACGCTCGAGGCGCTTGGCGGCGAGAAGCTCGCTGAGATAGTCGGCAAGGCTTCGTTCGGTGGCTTCCTGTTGGTCCAAAAAGTCGTCGACGCTGGGGGCGTGCAACAGCCGGTCGAGTTCGTTTTCGGTCAAAGGTTCGCTCATCTGTCTCTCCAAAGTGCAGGGGGGCGTTGCTATATAGAATAGCGTGAACGTGCGGGCGAGGCGGCGGGGGAGGTTCTGCGCCGTGCATGTTTCTCTACGAGAGGTTCCAGCTCGCTGTGGCGCTGTCCGAGAACATCGACCCGTAGTACAGCGCCTTGGTGATGCCACCGTCGAAGCAAACGGCGCCCGTCACCGTACCGCCGGGGGCAAGGGTGCCCGAGCCCAGACCGACAACGTCGTCGCCGCTGTAAAACGTCTGCGAGCGCTGGGCGCCCTGGGTGTCCTGGGCCTTCCAATCATAGACGTTGAAGCTGGCATCTTGAGAGCCCCCGTTGGTGTAGGTGACGGTGACGGCCGTAATGGGGGAGCCGTCATATTTCGTAAGGCTCGTATCAACCGAGTCCACCGAGACGGAAAGGCCGTCCGTCAAGGTAACGGAGGTGCCCAGGGCGAGGTCTTGGGTTTGTGTCGTTGTATCGGCGGTGTCGCCGGACGTGTCTGCGGGGGCAGCGCTTGTTGAGGTAACGGCAGGGCCGTTCTTAGCGCTGTCAACGGCGTTGTTGATGGCCTTCGAGGTGGCCTGTTGGGCGGCGAGCACAGCTGCGCAGGCGATGATGCAAATGATGAGGCCTGCAAGGGCAAGTACCTTGCCCGAACGGGTGTGCCTCAAGGTAGACGCGAGCCCAACAATGGCAAAAATTGCTCCCAGCAGGGCAAGGAAAAACGAGCCGTTGTTGAGGATGGGCATCCAGGAGGTTACAAGCGCCACGATTCCAAGCACAAGACCCGCAATCGCCATTGCTGAGGTGCCTGGTTTGACCGAACCCTGCGTTCCTTGCTCGTTCATTTCTTGTTCTGCGTGTGCCATGATGGCCCCTTTCGTCGCGTCTGATTGCTGACGAGGGGGATTGTAGGCAGCATGTCGACGCATTTCATTAGCTGTCGGCTAAGGAGGGAGGCGCCGGTTGCGCTTCGACGCACGTGGGGCGGACGTGCCGCAAGCCGAGCCCTGTGGCTCCGGCCGTCCATTCGCGCCTTCCAAATTCCCTGATACCGTGCGAAACCAGCACGTAGGCTACGGGTAGCGGAGCATCTGGTAGTATTCGGCCCACTATTTTGCGGCGGCCCGCGGGCGGCCCAGCATGCCAAGGAAGAGGGCCACATGATCTTTGAGGCGATGATCGTGGACGACGAGGCGCCGGCGCGCGTCGAGCTGCGCAACCAGCTCGAGCTCACCGGGCGTTTCAAAGTGGTGAGCGAGGCGGTGTGCCTGCAAGAGGCAATCGCCAAGCTCAAGTGCCATGAGGTGGACGTGGCGTTTATCGACCACAACATCGTGGGCGCAGGCACCACGCTTTTGCCTGACTCGCTCGGCGAGCTGGCCAAGGTTCCCATGTTCGTGTTCATGACCGCCTACAGCGACTATCGCGACGATCCTTTCGGCATGCAGCCTTTCGATTGGCTGGCAAAACCGGTGGAGCGAAAACCCCTGTTCAAGGTCGTGTCGCATATCGAGGACGCCTACCGCAAGGCGGTGAGCAGCCATGAACGTATTGGTCTTTAACGCAGGGTCGAGCTCGCTCAAGTTCAAGCTGTTCTTCTATCCTGAAGGGGCCGACTGGGAGGAAGTCACTCCCAACGAGCTTGCGGGCGGGCTCGTGGAACGCGTGGGCAGCGAGAGTGCCCGCCTTGTCATGCACGAGGGTGTCGCCAGTGAGCAGGCCGCCGAGCTTGTGCGCGCCGCAAGCTGCGTGGACGCCCTCGATATCGTGCTTGATCGCATCGCGGGCCCGGGCCGCGTCCTGGCGAGCTTGTCGCAGGTCGATGCCGTGGGCCACCGTGTGGCGCATGCCGGAGCCGAGTTCGGCTGCTCGATGCCGGTGGACCAGCACGTGATCGAGTGCGTGCAGCGCTACTCGCACCTGGCTCCGCTGCACAATCCCAGCGCGCTTCTTGTTATCGACCGCTGTCGCGAGATTTTCGGCGACGCGCTTGAGGTGGCCTCGTTCGACACAGCCTTCCACCAGACCATCCCCGCGCGCAACTACGTGTACCCCATCCCGTACCGCTACTATTCTGAGCAGGGCATTCGTCGTTTTGGCTTCCATGGCATTTCGCACAAGTACGTGTCGAGGCGTGCGGCGAAGTTCCTGGGCAAGAGCGTGCGCGACCTCAAGATGGTGACCTGCCACCTGGGTGCGGGCGCTTCCATCTGCGCCATCGACCATGGCATCAGCATGGACACCTCCATGGGATACACCCCGCTTGACGGCATCATCATGGGCACGCGCTCCGGTTCGGTGGACCCGGCCATCATCACGGCCATCATGGAGAAAGAAAACCTCACGCCTGCCCAGATGGACCAGATGCTCAACCGCGAGAGCGGCATCCTGGGCGTGTCGGGCGTGTCGGGCGACCTGCGCGAGCTCAAAGAGGTCATCAAGTACGGCGACGAGCAGGCCGAGCTTGCCTACGACATCTTCCTCACCTCCATCCGCCGCACCATCGGCTCGTACTTCTTTGAGCTGGCGGGTGTCGACGTCATCGTGTGCACGGCCGGCGTGGGTGAAAACGATCCCTACGCACGCCGCCTCATCTTCCGAGGCTTGGAGCCTTTTGGCATCCAAATCGACGAGGAGCGCAACATGGTGGCCGACAAGGTGGACCGTCGCATCTCCACCGACTCTTCCACCGTGGAAGTGCTCGTCATTCCCACCAATGAGGAGGCGGAGATCGCCCGCGATGCGGCCCTCATTGCCGCCGGTGTGGACATCTCCGACCCCTGGGCGAACTAAAGGCTGCGTGACCTGCGCGAACTTGCGCGGGCTTGCGCTGCCCCAATGCGCCTGCGGGTGTATGCTTGCTTGCGTTATCCCATACATCACGACGAAAGGACCCGTCTTCTATGGAACGCCCCAACGCGTGGAAGGGTTACACCGACTCCCAGCTCGCCGAGCTTGACGGTCTGTGCGCCCGCTATACCGACTTCATCTCCGAGAACAAGACCGAGCGTGAGTGCTGCGCCGCGGCTGTGAAGCTTGCCGAAGCCGCCGGCTACCTGCCGCTTGAGGACTGCATCGCCCAGGGCAAGAAGCTCGCCTGCGGCGACAAGGTGTACACGACCGCCTACGGCAAGACGCTGCTGCTTGTGCATCTCGGCACCAAGCCGCTCCAGGAGGGCCTCAACATCCTGGGCGCCCACATCGACTCGCCGCGTCTTGACGTGAAGCAGAATCCGCTTGACGAGACCAACGAGATCGCCCGCCTCGACACACACTATTACGGCGGCATTAAGAAGTACCAGTGGGTCGCCATGCCGCTGGCCCTGCATGGCGTGGTGTCGCTGCAGAACGGCGCCAACGTCGAGGTCTGCGTGGGCGAGGATCCTTCCGACCCCGTGCTCTACATCTCCGACCTGCTGCCCCACCTGGGCCAGGACCAGATGGCCAAGAAGGCCTCCGAGGTCATCGAGGGCGAGATGCTCGACGTCATTGTGGGCAACCGCCCGCTCGTGGTGAAGGCCGCCGAG
>USJP01000111.1 GCA_900555105.1 uncultured Coriobacteriaceae bacterium
GCCCTGGGCCCCTTCGACCGCATCGGGCTGCGCCGCGGCGCAAGCCGCATGCGTCATCAATTCGGTCTGCTCATCAGCATTGCCGCACATATAGTATTCCCCTCGTCCCCTTCGGCCGACCAATCGACCGATCCCCGGCAAGCCTCGTTCCCTCCCAAGAAACAAAGGCGAAACAAACCAGAATCACTCTAAACAAAAGCCGGTGCAAATGCAACAAGCCATAGCGATTTGCTTTAGCACTCCACCGCGCTGGAGCGAGAAGCCCATGAAGAGCGCGATCAGCGTTAGGTAACAACCCTACTCGCGCAGCGCCGTGATGGGCACTACCATCACGACCGGATGTTTTCGGGGAATTTGACCGGTGGTTTTCAGAAGCAGGTTCATCGGCTGGGCATATACAATCTTGCAAACGCTGTTTTCGCCACAAGGAGTCTGGCCGCATTGAAGGATACACAAGCCGAGAACACCACCCCCAAGCAGGACGACAGGACCCCTGGCAGGCCTTCCAGGCGTGGGGCCTTCGATCCGCGCGAGCTGTGGCGCCTCAACGAGCTTGAGCGAATCGTCGAGGACGCTTGGAACGCCGCCGCTTCCATGGACGGAGCGGCCGACGATGCGCTCCCGTCTGCAGACCTCGACCTATGGCTCGCTCCTCAAGAGCGTGAATATCTGGAGCTCGAGGCACGATTCGTAGCCGTGCTGGAAGCAAGCCCTGCCTTCGAGGAACTCTCAGGCTACGCATGGCGCAGGACGCGCAAGGACGAATCCGAAGAGTATGCGAGTCGGTTTGCCCATCCTGGCAAAGACCCGGTGCTCGCGTCCTGGCTTGCCGAACGATCCGGCACGGCTCAGCGCCTGGCCCGCTCGACAATCGAGAAGGACTACCAGCGTACACACGATTGCGAGCGGCACTGGCTGCGCGACCTCAAAACGTCCGACGCCTACAAAACCCTCCTTGTGGAGACACTCTCGTCTTGGCAGCAAGCAACAAGTGACGGCGGCGTTCCGGCGGGAATCCTGCAAGCCTATCGCAACGAAATGGCCCAGCGCACCGGTGCCAGGACCGACGACCTGCTTCGATCCGTGCGAGACTCCCGCCAGGCGCGCACAAAGCTTCTCCTGCACAAAAGCCTTGTCGAGCAGTATCCGCCGAACCGCGACATGTTCGCCTTGCTCGGCGGTGAACAAGCATATTGCGACCGGCTCGTGGGCGAGCTCGCACGTAAGGCCGCCGACGACGAGTTCCAGCTTTGCGCATATGGCAAGCATGGCTTCATGAGGATGTCCGACACCAACCTCGAAGTCGCTGTGCGCGTCATGGGTGACAACGGCGCCTGGCGTCGGTCCCTGGCCCGCACGCTGGGTGCCAAGACCCAAAAGAAAAACCAGGAGCAGGACCTTTCGGAGCGTGCGTATCGCGACCTGTTGAAGGCCGACCGCGAGCTTAATCGGCTTGGGTCGTCAATCATCGGCTCCGCTGTTCACGACTACGTGACGAACCAGCTTCTCGCATATCGAATGCCCTCCTTCGAGGCCGCGTTGTGCCGCTCTTTTGATACGGACACCTATACTGATGCGCTGTGCACGTCTGCCAATCCGAAGCTGCGCGCGTTGGGCGCAGACCTGGCTGCAGGCAGAGAAGGCGAGCGAGCGCTTCAGGCAGCCTTGAGGCGCGCGTACGCCGAGGCAGCGGTATCCGCCAAAGCCGATCCCTACCTGGGATATCCCTCGCGTCGCCTGCATCCCCGCAAGATTATCATTCACGTTGGCCCCACGAACGCCGGCAAGACCCATGATGCGCTCACGGCGTTTAGAGACGCCAAGTGCGCCCTCTACCTTGGACCGCTGCGCCTTCTTGCCGCAGAGGTGGCCGACACGTCGAACGAACGCGGCTGCCCCTGCTCGCTCGTGACCGGAGAAGAGCGCCGCCTTGTGGAAGGGGCCCGGCACGTCGCTTCCACCGTCGAGATGTTCGACCCCCAGGGCATGTGGGACGTGACCGTGATTGACGAGGCGCAAATGCTGGGCGACCCCAACCGCGGCGGGGCCTGGAGCCGCGCACTTATCGGTGTCGATGCCGATGAGCTGCACATATGCTGCGCGCCGGAGGGCCTCGACATCGTTCGGCGTGTCTTGGACGGATGCCGCGAGCGCTTTGGCGACACCTACCGCGTGCAGCACCATGAGCGCCTGAACCCGCTGTTGCCGTTTCCCCAGCTTGTGCGCTTCCCCGAAGACGTGCAGCCGGGCGACGCCTGCATCGCCTTCTCAAAACGCGACGTCCACGCCGCGGCGGCGGAGCTCCACAACGCGGGCCACACCTGCTGCGTGGTGTACGGGGCGCTCCCCCATGCCGTGCGCCAGGCCGAGGCGCGGCGCTTCCGCGAAGGCGACGCCGAAGTGGTGGTGGCAACCGACGCCATCGGCATGGGACTCAACCTGCCGGTAAAGCGCGTGGGGTTCCTGCAGCATGACAAGTTCAACGGTCGCGAGCGCGTGATGCTGACTCCCGGCGAGGTCAAGCAGATCGCCGGGCGAGCAGGGCGCTATGGCTACACCGAGGCCGGCGAGGCGGCGTCTGCAATAGACCCCGAGTTTGTGGTGGAGGCCCTGGCTGCGAAGGTGCGCTCCGTCCGCAGCGCGACACTCGCGTTTCCCCGAACTCTGCTGGACATCGACGCGCCCGTCTCCGCGCTCTTTGACGCCTGGTCAAACGCGAAGGCGCCGGCGCCCTTCCGCTGCGCCGACTACTCGGAAGAGGCCATGCTCGCAGAGAGGGCAGAGAAGATCACGACCGACGCGCGGACGGTGTATGCCTTCGCGACGCTGCCTTTCAAGTCGGGCAACGCGTGTGCGCTCGACCTGTGGGAGGCAATACTGCGCGCTCATGTGGCAAAGGACCCGCTACCCGACTTCGACAAGGGCTGGGACAAGGACGACCTCGAGTCCATGCAGACGGTTTACGACAAGCTCGACCTGGTCGGCGCTTATCTGTTGGGCCCCGGAGATGGGCACCCCACCGCGTCGCTCGTGAGCGTCGACGACGTCGCCCTTCTGCGCGATAAGGTCTCAACCGACATCTCGTCCTTCCTTGCGCGGCAAAGCTACGAGGGGCGCCGCTGCTCGTCGTGCGGACGCCCTCTTCCCTGGGGACACCGCTTCGGCATATGCGAGCGGTGCTTTCGCCGCCAGTCGCGCAGGAGGTTTTAAGAGGCGCGCGCTCGTTGAGGCTGCACGTTGGTCGAATCGCGGGCCCAGGCGGACAGGGGGCTAAAGCCGCCTGGGCTCAAATGACGAGGACATATGCCTAGGAAGCAGCCTGCTTAAGGCAGCTATTGACGGCCGTGAAGATGGCCTTAGAGGTGACGGTGGCGCCAGAGACGGCGTCGATGCCCTCGGTGCCGTTGGCGGCCACGATCTTGGCGGGGAGTTGGTTGATGGCCATGAGACTGATGCCCGAGGTTGCGTAGTTGTAGCCAACCGTGACGGAAGCGATCTTGCCGCCCTCAATCGTGACGGTCACGGGAACCTCACCGTCGAAGCCCTTGCCCGAGGCGGTGTAGGTGCCGTCGGTTAGGGTGCCGTCGGTCAGGGTGCCGGACTCGGCTGCGGGAGCGGCGGCCTCAGCAGCGGAGGCGGCCTCAGCAGCGGAGGCGGCATCAGCAGCGGAGGCGGCATCAATAGCGGCGTCAACCGAAAACTCGGCGGCAGCGACGGCGTTTTCGACAGCCGTTCTATCGATCTCAACCGCAGCCTTTACGGCTTGGCTTCGGCAGCCAATGATAGCCGCAAGAACCGCCTTGAAGTCATCTTCCTCGAGCGCGCTATCGTTTTCGATCTCGATACAGACGGCCTTCCCGTCCTCGTAGGTCACAAGCACAGGCACGATACCGCCGCTGCACCTGGCAGAGGCGGTGTAGGTGCCGTCGGCAAGGGCGCCGGCCTCATCAGCGGGAGCGACCTCTTCGGCCTTCTCCTCGGCAGCAGGCTCAGCCTCGGTGGTCTCCTCGGCCTTCTCGTCGGCCTTGGCGTCATTGGCGGGAGCGGCCTGCTTCAGGCAGTCCTCGACGGCGGAGAAGATGGCCTTGGAGGTGACGGTGGCGCCGGAGACGGCGTCGACGCCCTCGGTGCCGTTGGCGGCCACGATGGCCGAAGGCAGCTGCTCGATGGCCTGGGAGCCGATGCCCTGGGTCTCGGAGTTGTCGCCGACCTCGACAGAGACGATCTTGCCGCCTTCGACGGTCACGGTCACAGGCACGTCGCCGCCGATGCCCTTGCCGGAGGCGGTGTAAGTGCCGTCGGCAACAGCGCTGGCGTCAGCAGCAGGGACAGCGTCGGCCTCCTCGGCTGCGGCTGCCTCGGGATCGGTCTGACCGGTTGCGCCAGGCTTGACGGGGTCGGACTCATAGGTGCCGGCAACGGCGTTGTCGGCGGAGATCATGCCGAGGGCGGCGCAGGCCATGAGGCAGGTGCCGGAACCGTAGTAGAAGTCGCCCAGCCAGCCAGCGGAGCAGTTGCCAGCGGCGAAGAGGTGAGGGATGGGGTTGCCCTCGTAGTCGAGCACGTGGCACTGCTCGTCGATGACCATGCCGCCGAAGGCGCCGGTGGTGGACATGATGAGCTTCATTGCGTAATACGGGGCGTCAATGGTGCCGAAGCCGTCGGTACGGCCGAACTGCGGGTCCTCCTGGTTCTCGCAGCACTTCTTCCACTCGTCGAGCGTGGTCTGCAGGCCAACCTCGGGCAGACCGGTCTTCTCGGCAAGCTCGGCCACGGTCTCACCCTTCACCAGGGTGCCGTCGTCGTACCAGGCCTGAACCTGGGCCTCGTCCTGAAGCGAGGGGTTGTCATCAAAGTTGGAGTCGCCGAAGACAATCCACACCTGGCCGTCGAAGCCGCCCTCCTGACGGGTCTGGGTGTAGAGGCAGCGGCTCCAGAAACCGTAGGTGGTGTCCTCGCGGGCGAAGCGGTAACCACGCGGGCCAACGGCGATGATGTCCATCATGTGCTTGTTGGTGCCGATCCAGAAGTAGCTGGGGTTGTTGTCGGTGCCGTGGAAGCTCGTCTGTGCGCCCAGGGCCATGCCGGCCAGGATGCCCTCACCCGTGTTGGCGTCGACCATGGTGAGGTTGTGGTGCTTCATCATCCAGTAGTGGTGCGGGTTCACGTGCTTGGCAAGGACCTCGTTGCGGTCGATGCCGCCGGTGCAGCAGATGACGCCCTTGTCGGCCTTGTAGCAGGAGCCGTCGAGGCACTTGACGCCGTTGACGACGCCGTTCTCGTCGGTCAGGAACTCGACGATCTCGGCGTTCAGGACAATCTTGCCGCCCTTGTCCTCAACGGCCTTGGCCGCGTTGTCCATCCAGACCTTGCCGCCATGACCGTAGGTGCCCTCGGGGTCGGCCGGGTCCACCAGGTACATGATGCGGTCGGCGATGGTCTCCTGCGGCACGAAGGGAACGGGGCGGATGCCGGCGGTGCCGCCCACAGCGCAGCCGAAGGAGCTCTTGACCCACTCGAGAGCCTCGCCGGACTTGGCGACGAGCGTCTTCACGAGGTCCTCGTCGCAGTCGCCGTCAGCCATGGCGAGCCAGCACTGCTGCATGAGCTCGATGGAGTCGTTCTTGGTGACGGGGTTGGTGCCGTCGTCGAGGGCGAACTCGTCGTCGCACACGGCCTGGAAGGCACCCTCGGAGAACTGCAGCGTGCCGCCGGTGAAACCGGACTTCTCAAGGACGATGACGGAAGCGCCCAGTTCCAGGGCATGGTATGCAGCGTTCAGGCCGGCGCCGCCAGCACCGCAGACGACGACGTCGGCGGTGTCGGTCCACTCAGGCTCGGTGACGGCCTCGTCGGCCCAAGCAACGGAACCCTTGTAGCCGCAAGCGGCAAGCAGGCTGGCGGTACCGGCGGCACCCAGGAAACCACGACGAGAGACAGTAGCGTTCATAGTAGAAACCTCCTGAATCAACGTGCACCTTGTAGTAATGGCTTGATGAAGTTGCCAGGCTCCGAGCCATCCCCATGGCCCAGAAGCATCTCGGCGCATGTGCGTGCCCGTCCCACGTCTGGGGCGTGGCGCTTTGCATGCACATGCGCCGGATGGTTCGACCG
>USJP01000112.1 GCA_900555105.1 uncultured Coriobacteriaceae bacterium
GCACTGCCGGCGGCGGCGTTCTTGAGAAGGTCGCGGCGAGAGATAGAGCTCATGTGCAGTCCTCCTTACGTGACGTGCGGCACCCATTGCGCCGCACAGATGACTCCAACGGAGGCCCAGCGAAATCCAGCAAACCGCATATCGGTGATAAAACACCTGGTAACAATAGCTGTAATCTAAAGTAAACCCCCGTATTGATGAGAAATTGTACGCCGTTGGCCCCCCAGGCATGAGCAGGCAAATCCGTCGCAAGCGCAAGCTGAAGTTGCGCCCAGACACTTTTGCGATATCCCCGGCGCCCAAAATCGCCAAAAGTATGCGTTATCCCTTGCCCGCCACTATAGCCCTCAAAACACGCAGGCCATCTACCTAGGGTGATGTGGGCGGACCAAAATCGAAAAGCCGCTCCCGCGGTCCCTGGGGGAGTTAAAACGCATACTTTTGGCGACTTCTGCACCCAGTGTCGCCCCACCAGCAACATGTTGGCGACTTTCATTCCTGCGCCCGCTCCTGCGATAGACGCACGGGCCTCGGGGCGTGGCCCACGCGCACAAAAGAGGCCGGCCGGGGGAGGAGGCGGCCTCTTGGAAGGGGGTGTGCGCTTTGAAAGGGACGTGCGCTTGGGGAACGCTAGGGGGAGCGCTTGTTACTCGGCGGCCTGGGTCAGGGCGTCGGTGAGAGCTTCGGCGGCTCCGTTGCAGGTGAGGGTTGCACCGGCGATGACGTCGAACTCGGGGCTCTGGGCGTCCTCCATGAGGCCGGCGATGGTACCGTCCTCGATGGGCTCAGCGCCGATGCCGCGGGTCTCGGCCTCATGGGTAAGCGAGGTCACCGTGAACTTGCCGTCCTTAACCTCGATCTCGATGTTGATCTTGCCGCCGCGGCCCTGGCCCTCGCCCGTGTAGGTGCCGTCCTTGAACGTGGCCGTGGAGAGGTCGACGGTCTCGGTGGGCTCTTCCTCAACCTCGGCGACCTTGATCACGACGTCCTCAGCGGTGAAGGGATCGGCAGGAACCTCGACGCTCACGCCCTCCTGCTCGGCGGCCAGCTTGCGGCCGGCGATGCGACCGAAGGCGAGAGCGAAGGAAACATAGCAGCCGCAGCCAGGATAGTTGCCGGGGACGCCGAAGATGTTGGTGCCCGTGTCGTTGCCGGAGCAGTACAGGTGGGGCACGACGTTGCCGTCGATGTCGAGCACCTGGGCGTCGGCGTTGATGCGGACGCCGCCGTGGCACTCGGCCATGTTGTGGGCAGGCACGTTCATGGTGCCGGTCTCGTCCATATCGAGCCAGGAGTTATAGATGTCGTTGTACTTGGGAGCGAACTGATAGACCTGGGCGACCTCGATGGGATAGAAGTTGGGCATGTTGTACAGGTCGGCACCGATGCGCATGGCAGCCTTGATGCCGTCGCCCGTGCAGTCATGGCACATGTAGGTGGTGTAGCCCAGGGAGTCCTGGCAGAAGCGCATCTTCATGTCGTCGGCGGCACAGAAGCCACCGGTGGCGAGCATGACACCCTTGCTGGCCTTGATGCGGACCTCGCCGTCGGCCGTAGTGGCCACGACACCGATAACAGCGCCGTCCTCGCCCAGGACGAAATCCTTCAGAGCGCAGTTGAACTGCGTGGTGATGGTGCCCTCCTCGACCTTGGCGTTGATGCACTCATGCAGCGGGTCGAAGAGCTCGGGGCCGGAGTTGGGAGCACCGTCGTAGGAGTGAGCCCAGTGCGAACGGGGCACAGCCTCTTCCTTTGCAATGCCAAACTTCTCGTACTCGCAGCCCACGGCGTTGAGGCAGCCCGAGGTCACGCCGTTGCCGTTGTCGCCCGTCGCCTCGTTGTCCTGGGCACCCTCGTTCTCGGTGGCCCACTCAACCTCGAAGAGCTCGTGACCGCAGTAGGTCTCGCACAGGTTGCAGATCCAGTCGACGTCCTCGCCGGACATGTCGGCGTAGGCGCGGATGATCTCCTCGGGGCAGAGGTTGTAGTTCTGGTTGACACAGGTGTTGACCCAGTCAAAGAGGGCATCGGCGCTGTCGGTCACGCCGAGGGCCTCCTGCACCTTGGTGCCAGCACCCATGATGGCGCCACCGCAGCGAGCCATGGAGCCGCCGGGAAGGGCAGCCTTCTCGATGATGAGGACCTGCGCGCCGTTGTCGGCAGCCTCGATGGCGCACGCCGCACCAGCCGCGCCGTAGCCGCAGACGAGAACCTCGCACTCCTGGTCCCAAACCTGCTCGGGAGCCTCGTCGGCGAAAGCCACACCGGCAAAACCGGCGCTTGCCAGTGCCGCACCGGCGCCTGCGACGAAACCACGGCGGGACATCTTGGCGTTGCTCATGTTGAATGGTCCTTCCCTTGTGTAAGTTGGCGGGGGCGCTTATTGGCCCAGCCGCCTGCGGCGCCTCCCCAGGCGCTGCACGGCTTGCATTCTAGGACGGCCTCACATTGCAAAACCCGACATGTTCAGCACCGCGCCATGCAAAGATTCCACCCTCACGTTGCGCGTGGTACCATGCGCTTTGCAGAATCTGCAACGGGGGCAGGCGTCTTGCGCAAAGGGGAAAGGAAACACGCATGGCACTTGAGGGCATGAGTGAGTTCAGGGAGTTCATCGTCTTCGCGAAGCACCTCAACATCACTCGCGCCGCCGAAGAGCTGCACGTGTCCACCTCGACGCTCAGCCGCCACATCGCCGCGCTCGAGCACGAAATCGGCATGCCGCTTGTACAGCGAGAGGGGTCGGCCTCAAGCCTCACACCCGTGGGCTCACTTGTGCTGAAAAAGGCATCCACGCTGGTAGGAGAGTACGATTCGCTGCTTGAGCAGGTGGCGCGCTATCGAGCAGACGCAAGCTATTCTCTGCGCGTTGCCTATGCGCTCGACGACCGCACCATCATCGACGCCATTTCCCTGGCGAAACTGCGCATGAAGCAGACCTACACTGGCCTCAACGTCCAGCCCTTCCATGGGCGCGGGCAGAGCGGCTGGGACGCGCTGCGCGCAGGAGAGGTCGACGTGTGCATCGACTACAGCCTCGCGCCGGAAACCCTCGCCGACAACAAGTATGTCGCCGTGCCTCTTATGGACGACTCCATCGTGCTCGCGTTGCCCAAGGGAACCTTTCCCGACCAGCCCCGCGTGCATGTAAACCAAGTATGCAAGCGCTACATCCCGCGGCCCAGCGCGTCGTTTGACAACTACTTCGACCGCGTGCTCGGACTTTTCGCCGGCTGCAGCCAGCGTCCGCCCACGCGGTTCATTGATGCCGCGACGATGGACGAGTTCTTCATGCATGCCCTCGACGCCGACGAGATGTGGCTCTTCTCGCGCAGGCAGTTCTTCGACTATGCGAGCAGCATCCCACTCAGCTACCGGGCAAGCTGCGAGATTCACGAGCTTGACGGCTGCGACCCCGCGTATCGCCGCTACGCCATCTACGCCGCCAACAACCCCAACCGCCTTGTGGCGCAATTTGTGGAGGAACTCGCGCAGGCAGACCCCGCGAAGGGGTAGAGCAGCTGCAAGGACGAAAGGCCGCGCCAGGAAAAGGGGGCGATGTGCCTGTCGTAAACCGCAAAGTTTTGCGGTTATTGCGAACTGCAAAATTTTGCGGTATGCTAAATGCGCAAAGTTTTGCGTATTTAGCATCGAGGAACGATTCTTATGCAAGAAATCAAGCAGCCGCGCAACATCGGGTCCGCCGTTCGCACGGCACGATTGTCCCAAGGGTTGACACAGCGACAGCTCGCCGAAAAAGCAGGCGTGTCTGAGCGATCGGTGCTGTCTCTTGAGCTAGGCGATGCCACGGGCATGAGATTCGACAAGCTATGTGCCATCCTCAGCTCCCTGGGCCTACACCTCTTCGTTGACAATGAGCCTGAAGCACATGCAATTCAAACCGAACAACATGATTCGAAGATGACGCTACCGTCCTTCGAAATCACCGGCAACGATGTCAGTGCGCGCGGCACATCCAGCGCACGGCCCATCAATGAGGACGCCCCCGCTCCTATAGTGCCCCAAGGCAAGGCACCGAACCGACCGCCTCTCGACATCCAGTACCAGCAACTGTATGACAAGCTTGTCCTCAATACCCAGAGCGGAGGAGCGAAATGACACCCGTCAATCGACTTATCGTCATCATCGCGGGTAAAATTGCAGGAGAGGTAACCCGGTCGGAAAACGGCCGCATTAGTTTCAAATACACGGACGCCTATAGCGGCACGCCCTTGTCTGTTTCAATGCCTATATCCAACCGTCTTTACTCGGATAAAATCGTCCGTCCCCATGTATACGGTCTGCTTCCCGATGACAAGACCATGCGCGCAACCATTGCTCGCCAATTTGAGGTTCGCGCCTCCAATCCCCTGGACCTTCTTTCTTGCATCGGCTTAGACTGCCCCGGGGCCGTTCAATTCTGCGAGGCAGATGCTTTGGAACAGGCCCTTGGCCGACCAGGGCAACTTGTCCCTGTCGATGATGCGGCAATTGCAAATCGTCTCAAAAACCTGAGGGTCCCCGAGGAGAACTCTTGGATTGGGCGCAAAGAGCGCTGGTCGCTCGGGGGAAACCAGGGCAAGTTCGCCCTTTGCCGGCAAGGCGACGTTTGGTGTGAGTGCCGAGGGTCCGCGGCCACAACGCACATTTTCAAAAATGGGATGGCCGGTTACCGTCTCCAAGCGCTCAACGAATACATCTGCATGCGTTTGGCCCATGCCTGCGGACTGCCTTGCGCAGATGTCGAATACAAGCTGTTTGAAGACGAGCCGGCGATTATCGTAAGCAGATACGATCGCTCGATATCTCAAGACGGAAGCGTAACCCGCCTGCATCAAGAAGACCTCTGCCAGGCACTCAGCGTGATGCCCGACCAGAAGTACACATCGGATGGCGGGCCAGGCGCATCGGACGTCCTGCGTCTTCTCGCCTTGACACCCCACTATCAGCAAAACATCGCGCTGTTCATCCAGATGCTTTTCTTCAACTGCCTCATAGGCGCACCCGACGCACATGCCAAGAACTACTCGCTGCTTCTTGCCCCTGGGCCAAGCGTGCTCATTGCACCACTGTATGATGCAGCGTCCGGCCTGGCCTATGATGCCCTGAGGCGCAAGGGGCGACTCGCCATGAGCATCGGCGGAGAGAATCGCTTTGGGCGAATGAGCAGTCAGGCACTAGGGCGATTTGTCCGCAATGGAGGAATCGACGAGCTGGGATTTGACCGAGCATGGTGCACGGATGCAATGGCGATGCTTGCCGATAGAATCCTCGACTCGTTGGGCAAGGTTTTCGATAACGAGGCCCATATCCCTGGTTGCGATGATTTACGCGCACACCTTGAGGACCCAATCGTCAACAACTGCAAGACGATTCTCGCACAGCTGGGCGCATAGGCATTGGCAAGCGCCCCTATGCCTATGCCTCCAGAAAAGCTTGGCCCGACTGGGTTGGGGGCAAGGCGGCACCGAGGCAGGCAAGGGCGGCAGCGGGACGCACGCGGGCGATTTCAATGCCATCTACCAGGCGAGTCCTGCCCACAGGGATGTGCGCCTTGCGGGCCGCAGCCACAGATGTACCGGCAAAATACGAGATGACGAGGCTGTCGCACGGCAAGCTCGTGGCACGCAGGATTGCAGGATTTCCCTGTTCGTCGGCGCCATCGGCCAAACCCTCGGCAGCAGCGAGGACAACGACAAGGCCGTAACCCCGATCGGCCGCCGCGTCATAGGTGACGACATGCACCGTCGGGCGAGAGCAGTCGAACACCGGCCCGCACAGGCAACGCCGCGCCTTGCCGGCAAGTACCGCGGCGCCTTCATCGCCTTCGAGCTGACCGATAAGACCCGCCAAGGCAGACACCTCGTCGACCCCAACGGCATGCGCAAGACTATAGCCCCGCAAGGGATGCTTCTCGGCGATGAACGTGCGCGTTTCCTCGCAGCGGGCCGACAGCGAAGAGGAAGCCTGCACCGCACAGGCAGAAGCGAGAAGGCTGGCTATATCGAATGCCGACTCGCCGTCCCACGCCTCCAGCAGGCCTCCCCAT
>USJP01000113.1 GCA_900555105.1 uncultured Coriobacteriaceae bacterium
GCAGCAGGCTCGCGCGAAGTCGCACCGCACGGCGGCCGTCACGGCGCTCATCGGCCTCGCGGTAGGCGTGCTCGCCGCAGTCGTCCTGGCCAGGTTTGTCTTTGGCTGTGGCACGACGAAGCTCGATCCCGTTGCGCCCACCTTGGCCGACACCGAGCTCTCCTGCGTGGTGGGCACCTACACCTACAACGGCGAGACGTTCGACATCACGGCACGCGAGGCCATCGAGGGCACGCAGTCTCTCTCGTACTCGCTTAACGCCGACGGCACCTACGACGCACCCTCCTCGGACATGGTCCTTGCGTATGCCCGCAACCAGGTGCTTGCCCAAATCGCCGCCGACGCCGGCATCACGGCGAGCGCCGACGAGGTGAATGCCTACATGCAGCAGCTCGTGGGCACAACCGACATCACCCAGGCGGCTGCCTACCTGCACATGGATGTCGACCAGGCTCAGACGGCCCTGCAGCAGGCGTGCGCCATCTCCAAGCTCAAGGACAGCGTGTGCCCCGCCTCTGCCCAGACGCTTCAGGAGCCCGTGTGGCCCTCCGACGGGAACACCGAGCTGGGCCATCCCGAGTACGCCGACTACATCATCGGCCTGCTCGGCGCCAACTGGGACGCAACCACCCAGTCGTGGGCCAACACCGACAACGCCTACTATGCCGTGCTCAAAGACCAGGTTTTCGCGCAGGGTTCTGCCAGCTACAATGCTGCAATGCTTGCGTATAACGTGGCATACCAGCAAGCCGGCGGCACAGCGGGCGATTCGTCGGCTGCCTGGACCGATTACGTCAACACCTACCTCGACAAGGCCGCTATCGTCATCTACACGCTGCGCGCCTAAGGGCTGCGGCGAAGGCGGCCTGGCATGCGCGGGGCCGACGGGAAGGATTCTCGAACCACAATGGCTGACACTAAGGACCAAAACACCGGGGAGCTCTTCCAGACCCACATCGGTGGTGCCGCCATGCTCGAGGGCGTCATGATGCGCGGTCGCTATTCCTGGGCCGTTGCCGTGCGTGAGCCCGAGGGCGGCATCTATGTGGAGGAGCACGACGTTCCCGGCTACGGCAAGAAGCAGCCCTGGCGCAAGTGGCCGCTCGTGCGCGGCTGCGTCGCTATGGTTGAGTCGCTCGTGCTGCAGTACAAGGCCATGGGCATCACTGCCGCCCACGCCTATGACTTCGACGAGGACGAGGAACAGGCCAAGAAGCTCGAAGGCAAAAGCGAGGCCGAGAAGCAGGCGGCGCGTGCCGAGGCGGCCGAGCAGATTGCCGAGGAGCAGCGACAGGCCAGCGAGGAGGCCGAGGAGAAGGGCATGTCCGGCTGGATGGCTGTCTCCATGGCTCTGGGCGTGCTGCTGGGCGTGGCCCTCTTCATCTTCGTGCCCGCCTTTGTGACCAACCTCGTCGTGGGCGATTACTCCCATGACAACATGGTTGCCTGGAACCTGCTCGACGGCGTGCTGCGCGCCACTATCTTCGTGCTGTACATGTGGCTCATCGCGCTCATACCCGACATCAGGAAGATGTATCGCTACCACGGCGCGGAGCACAAGACCATCCACTGCCTGGAGCATGGCCTTCCGCTCACGCCTGAGAACTGCATGTCGTTCTCCCGCCAGCATGTTCGCTGCGGCACCGCGTTCATCATCATGGTGCTCATCGTCTCCATCATCGTGTTCACCGTGTTCCCCACCGACATGCTCGTGGAGGCCCTGGGCCTCGAGGGCGGCGTGGGGCGCTTCCTGGTGGTGCTTCTCACCCGCATCGTCTTGCTGCCGCTCGTGGCGGGCCTCTCCTATGAGGTCACCGTGCGCTGGGCCGGCCAGCATCCCGACAACCCGCTGGTGAAGATCGTGCTCGCTCCGGGCATGGCCATGCAGCTCATCACCACCAACGAGCCCGATACCTGCCATCTTGAGTGCGCCATCGCCGCGATGAAGGCCGTTGTGGCACGCGAGGCGCGCGAGGAGGGCTGGGAGCTTGGCCCTGATGGTCTGCCCCGCGACATTACCTCGCTTTCTGGCTGCCCGATGGCCACCGACGTTCCCGACTCAGTTGCACAGGGAAAGGAGTAACGACCATGGAAGAGGCCGCCTTCAAACCGTATGATGCCCAGAGTTCGATTCGCATCGCCCCCGACCGCCTTGCCGAGGCTCTCATGTGCGTGCATGCGGCGCTTGCGGCATATGCACCCGTCGACGAGCAGCTCATGAGCGATATCCATGGCGACTCGCTGGCGTTCGACCATCTTGTGCGTTCCGCTTCGGGCCAGGTGCGTCGCTTTGTTGAGCAGGCTTTGGGTGAGGGCTTTTCCTCCGAGGAGCTCGACTGCGTGTGTACGCTGCTCTACTACCCTGAGTTTGCCTACGAGGACGAGTGGGAGCATGTGTGCGAGGGCCTCGACGTCGATGACCTCGTTGACTTGGCCGAAGACGTGCGCCAGCGTTGCACGGGGGCCTTCCACCTGATCGGTGATATCTGGGATCGCGGCCCACGTGGCGACGAGGTCATGGCGACCCTCATCTCCACCCCGCGCGTCGATGTGCAGTGGGGCAACCACGACGTGTGCTGGATGGGCGCCGCCGCCGGCGACCCCGTGTGCATCGCGACGCTTCTGCGCAACAACATCAAGTACATGAACGTTGAGCAGTTCGAAGAGGGCTACGACATCGACCTGGAGCCCCTCTTCACGTTCGCCGAAGACACCTACACCGACGAGGGCTCGCTCACGCCGTGCCTCAAGGCCATGAACGCCATCCTGTTCAAGTGCGAGGGCCAGGCGGTGCGCCGCCACCCCGAGTGGCATATGGACGAGAGACTCCTGTGGGCCGCAATGGACCTGGAAACCGGTCAGGTGCGAATCGGCGACGCCCTCTATCCGCTCAAGACGCGTGACTTCCCCACGTTCGACGTGGCCGACCCCTTTGCGCTTACGGCTCGCGAGCAGGAGGTGCTCGATGGGCTCATTGAGGCGTTCCTGGCGAGCGAGAGGCTGCAGTCGCAGGTGCAGTGGCTCTACGACCACGGTTCGGTCTACAAGGTCGACGGCGACCTGTTGCTCTTCCACGGTTGTGTCCCCATGAACGAGGACGGTACGTTTGCCCAGGTGGACTGCGGCTCTGGCGTGGCGCGCTCCGGCAGGCTCCTGCTCGATTGGGTCGACGCCCTGTGCCGTCGCGCCTGGGAGGAGCGCCGTCAGACCGACCTCGACTGGATGGGGTACCTCTGGTGTGGTTGGCAGTCCACGTTTGCGGGCCGCGTTGTCAAGACGTTCGAGCGCACCTACCTCGAGGACAAGTCCACCTGGGCCGAGCCTGAGGACCCCTACTATGCCCTCACGCGCGAAGATGTGCATGCGGCCCAGTCGGTGCTTGCCGAGTTCGGAGTCGATCCCGTGCACGGCCGCATCGTGAACGGCCACACGCCGGTGAAGCTGCCCAAGGGTGAGAGCCCCGTGCGTGCCGAGGGTCGCCGCCTTGTGATCGATGGAGGCCTCTGCCAGGCCTATCGCAAGACCACGGGTATCGCCGGTTACACGCTCGTGCGCAAGGGCGACGAGCTCACACTGGTGAGCCACACCGACTTCCCGGGCCTGGATGCCGTGCGCACTTCTTGCGCCGACATGGGTCATACCGCCCAGGTGCTCTAGGTTCTAAGGGATTGCCAAACACACAAGAGGGCCGACTGAGCTTGTGCGTGTCGCAAGGCTCGGTCGGCCCCTCTCATATATATGTTGCAGGCGTTCGTGCTTGGCGATTGGGGCTCTACAGCATGAGGTCCAGGCTTACCGGGCAGTGGTCTGAGCCGTAGACGTCACTGAGGATGGAGGCGCCGGCAACCCTGCCTGCCAGAGCTTCGCTCACGAGGAAGTAGTCGATGCGCCAGCCGGCGTTCTTCTCGCGGGCCTTGAAGCGGTAGCTCCACCAGCTATAGGCCCCGGTGAGGTCGGGATGGAGCATGCGGAAGGTGTCGACGAAGCCAGCATCGAGCAGCTCGGTGAACGCTGTGCGCTCCTGGTCTGAGAAGCCCGCCTTGCCCCTGTTGGGACCGGGGTTCTTCAGGTCAATCTCATTGTGCGCAACGTTGAAGTCGCCGCAGGTGACCACGGGTTTGGTGGCCTCAAGGTCTTTGAGGAACTCGCGGTAGTGCCTGTCCCATGCCATGCGGTAGTCGATGCGCACCAGTCCCTCTTGGGCGTTGGGCGTGTAGACGTCCACGAACCAATACCGGTCGAACTCGAGCGCACAGATGCGCCCCTCGTTGTCGGGGTCGTCGGCGAATCCCCTGCGCACGCTGCGGGGTTCCTCGCGGCTGAACACGGCCGTGCCCGAATAGCCCTTCTTCTCGGCGTAGTTCCACACCTGGTGGTAGCCCTCCGGCCTGAAGCCGAGCTTCTCCTGGTCAGGCTCTTGAAGCTTCGTCTCCTGCAGGGCTACCACGTCGGCGTCGAAGCTGTCGAAAAGCTCAGCGAAGCCCTTTTTCATCACGGCGCGCAGGCCGTTCACGTTCCAGCTCACAAAACGCAGCGGCTTGTTCTGTGTCTCCATTGCCCGGGCGTTCCTTCCTCGTCGTGCCCCGCGCTGTCGCGTGGGCACCCTGGGTGTGCGCAGGCCATGATAGCAGCCCTTGGCGGGGCGGGGACCTCGGCCATGACTGCTACAATTGGGCGCACATTTCTGCTGAGAATTGCTGGAAGGCGTCAAACGCGCCGGCTGCATGGCCCGTCTGGGAGGTCGTCACTTGATGGATTCGAACAAGATCGAGCAGGGTGTCCGCCTGATTCTTGAGGGAATGGGGGAGGACCCCACGCGCGAAGGCCTGCTTGACACGCCCGCCCGCGTGGCACGCGCCTGCACGGAGCTTCTCGGCGGCATGGGGCAAGACGCGGCGCAGCTTTTCACCACGACGTTTGAGGCAGACCACCACGAGATCGTTATCGTGCGCGACATTGAGTTCTTCTCCATGTGTGAGCACCACCTGCTGCCGTTCTACGGCGTGGCCCACGTCGCTTACCTGCCCAGCGCGCAGGGCCGTGTCTGCGGTATCAGCAAGCTTGCCCGCACGGTGGAGCTCTTTGCGCGTCGCCTACAGCTTCAGGAGCGCCTTACCTCGCAGGTGGCCGATGCGGTGATGGACAACCTTGCCCCTCAGGGCGTCATCGTCAAGATGAGCGCCGAGCACATGTGCATGACGATGCGCGGTGTCTCCAAGCCCGGCTCGCACACGGTGACCCTGGCGACGCGTGGCATCTTCGCCGATGACGCCGCTCTTGCGGCCCGTGCCCTCTCGCTTCTCGACTAGGGGAGGGCTGCAACATGGCTGATCTGGCACGAGTATGGCGTTGCGGCACACGCACGCTTGATTTGGGACGCACCCGCATCATGGGTGTGCTCAATGTGACGCCCGACTCCTTCAGCGACGGAGGCGCGCACGACTCCCTTGCCGAGGCACTTGCCTGGGCCGACAAGATGCTCGACGAAGGCGCCGACCTCATCGACGTGGGCGGCGAGTCAACCCGCCCCGGGTTTACCCCGGTGGGGCAGGACGAGGAGATTGCTCGTGTCGTCCCTGTGATTGAGGCCCTTGTGGGGCGCGGCGTGCTCGTCTCGGTGGACACGCGCCATCCGGGTGTCGCGCGAGCCGCGCTTGACGCAGGTGCGCACATCCTCAACGACGTCTCGGGCTTCGAAGACCCCGAGATGGTGCGGGTTGCCGCTGAGTATGGTTGCGGTGTTGTGGCTATGCACGCCTGCAAGGGCTACCTGGCAGGCCAGGCGCGAGCCGACGCAGGCAAGGATCCCGAGGGCTTTGCGCGTGAGGTCGAGGCGTACCTGCTGCATCAGGCGCACGTGCTTGAGCAAGCAGGCGTCGAGCCCTCTTCCATCTGTATTGACCCAGGCCCTGGTTTTGGCACGAACGCCGATGAGGACCTTGCCGTGCAGGCGGTCACCTCGGCCATGACGCGACTGGGGTATCCCTA
>USJP01000114.1 GCA_900555105.1 uncultured Coriobacteriaceae bacterium
TAAAAACCGGGCCTTGGCCCGCGTCTGTTCATCGAACCGCAGGGCGCGCATTCACCCGAACAAGCCTGCTCGACATCCTGCCTGAAATGAGCCGCCATCAAGAACCTCCCACGCCAACCGCCCGCAGACCAGGGCGTTTTAATAAACCGAACCGGACATCTCCATAAACCCACCGAAGGCTACAGCCATGCCATATGGCATACTGCATGCTGTGACGTCAGCAACAAGAGCATGTCAGCAAAGAAGACGAGCAGAGCCAAACCGTGTCTCGTAAAGGCCCAGATAAATCAGCACTGGCCAGGCTCCCGATACTCCTTTAACGGACACTCAAGCGTGTCAAAATCGCTTATAACTCGAACCCGGTCGATTGCTGAACAACGCACGACATGCAGAAACCCGAATGCGTCAACGAACAACTTCGAGTAAAACTGTGGAAGATAGTGCTGCTGTTTCGCCTCCGTCATCAATTCGCTCCGTTCCCAATATCGCAGACAAACTGAATCCTGGCTTTGCCAACGTGTCCACAGGCCAGACGAGCCCCAATCTAAGAATTGTCTTCTCCCCGCCAATGGTCTTCGCGTTGGCCACATAACCAACCTCGAGGACGCCATACCCGCAGGCGTCACAGTCGTCATCGGTTAGTTTGTCGGCATTACGGATCATGAACAACCGAAACCGACAGTCGCACGCATCCCCTATCGCAGCCCCCTATACACGCGCTCCCGCTTCTCGTGAAACAGTGTGTTGGCGGGCACGTCCTTCGACACGACGCTGTTCGCAGCAATTATTGCATTATCGCCAATGGTGACGCCCTTGAGCACCACCACGTTGGCCCCGAGCCACACGTTGTCACCGATGCGCACCGGCGCGGTGGTGGTCGGCTGGTCGCGGTACAGCGTGCCGTCCTGCTCCATGCCGTGGTCGAAGTCGTACACGTGCACGTTGGGGCCGAACAGGCAGCCCCTCCCGATGTCGATTCGCTCGTGTGAGATTAGCACGCACCCGTAGTTGAACGACGTCCGCGCGGCAACGTTGATGTGCCCCGTGCTCGAGACCCGGCAATAGAAGGGCCGCCGGAACGCCTTCGTCATGGTTATCTGCCCGGGGAACCTGCCTTTCAGAAACGCCAGTTTGCCGCGGACATAGACCCAGCACGCCGCCCGCTCCATGAATTCCATGGGGTTCATCGCTATCATCTTCTCCTTTTGCCGCTCGTCAGTTTCTGCCTATCAGACGCTTCACAAGCGTCTTGGCCGACTTGACAAACCCATAGGCCCCCACGTAGCGGGCCACGCCCTCGAAGCCGCGCCTGTCGTGCGCCTGCCAGAAGCCCTCCACGTCGCCCTGGGGCACCGAGGGCCTCTGCAGCATGGGGTTGCCCGGAATCACCTCGTCGAGGGAAATGGCGGTTACACCTGGCTGGAAAACACCTTTTGCAACGATGTCCTCGGCAAGCTCGGTATTAATCATAACGACGGACAAGCCCTTGTCATCGTTAAGTTCCCTGCGATATCGATTGACCCCCACAAAATCGGCAATCGTAAAATCAGAGACTCTATCCACAGTTGTATACAAACACTTGTAGCAACAATTATTGAGTGCATCATTGCTGTAGAACAGGGTCCTCCATATGTTGCTCTCAATCGTGTCGTAAAGCGTGCTGCCGTCGTCCATGGCGGCTTTCTCGACATTCACGCCCCAACCCCGGTCCTTCGGGCGATGGCAGTAACCGACGACCTTCTTGCCGCTCTTGCGCTCGAGGAACGCTATGTACTCGCGAAACAGCCGGTTGCTCGGCGTCCCGTGGCATATCAGGTCGCAAGTCACCAGCTGACCGGTATAGCTCTTCTTCGCGAGGAGGCTATGAAGCCCTGCGATTTGGCAGGGCGTTCCGGTGTACAGCACGTCCCTGCCCCGCTTCAAATCCTCGTAAGCCTCGCCGAACGCGGGGCCCGTGAAGCTTTGGGAGTACTTCGACCCCCTGCACGCCTGCGCCTCGCCCTCGGTGGCACAGCGCCTGTGAACCACCCGAAACTCGTCGTCAAAGCAGGCGCCGTACACCGCGCCGCCCCTGTCCAACATGTATTGTGCCAGCGCCCAGAAGGCTGCGCCCGAGGAGCTTTTGGCCCTCTCCTCGTCGGAGTTCTTGTAGGCGAGCACCTTGAGGGGACTCTTCTTCAAACTCTGGGCCGTTCCGCCATTCGTAGGGCAAACGCCCCTGCACAGGCCGCACCCCACGCACTTCGTCTCGTCCACCTTGGGACGGTAGAACCCCCGCCCATCCTCGACCATGGCAACAGCGGAGCGCGGGCAGGCAGCCTGGCACGCCGAGCAGCCGCAACAGAGCTGCGGGTCATTGCAGATTTCCATGGAGCCCCACGTCCTTTCGCTTAGTGTCGGTCCCGCATATCGCGAACACGGCGACGCACGACATGAAGTACGGTATGTAGCACTGTGGGTCGTAGAGCGGGTTGCCCGAGAGGCAGTAGATCAGGAAAAAGACCTGCGCGCCCACGCAGGCCCACAGGCAGAACGACTCCCCGTAAAGCCCCCCTCCGCTGTGCGCGGCCGAGCGCCGCATCGCCGCAACCAGGGTGGCCGCCGCCGGTGCCAGGAACAGCGCCAGCCCCACGACACCAGTCTCTGCAAGCAGCTGCAGGTAGACATTGTGAGTGCTCATCGACGAGAAGCCGAGATTGCTGTACATAACGCCGAGCGGTGTCGTCGCGACGTACTTCGAGTACGACCCCCACCCGCTTCCAAACAGGGGGCTGGCGCCGACCATGCTCCAGGCACAGTCGTACAGCTCGCTCCTGCCGTTGCCCGTCTCGTCCTCCGAGAGCTCGACAAACCTCTCCAGGGTTGCCTCGACGCCTGGCACAAACGTCGCCGTCACGCCCATGGCAAGAATAGCCATCAAAACAATGGCCAGGGCCTTCAACACCGTACCAGTAAACTTGTCCTTATTGACAAAGAGGTAGCACACGGCAATGGCCACGACGGAGGCGACGAGCGGTCCGCGCTTCGTCGTCAAGAACAAGGCGAGCAGAAACGCCATACCCAAGATTATGTCTTTCGCTCGCGGCTTGGATTTCTCCCCAATTAGCCCGCACACCCAGCACACCAGCCCGAAGCTTAAATAGATGGAGTTGGTGCTGTAATGGGCGGTGAAGCCCGATCGGTAGTCGCTTGCCATGTAGCTCGAAGAGAAGAACGCCGCCTTCACCGGTGCGTACAGCGCAGGAAAGAGCCAAAACGCTATCGTGCACGCGGCGTGGAAGGCCGCAAACGCGACCACAGCCTTTATGCACGACGAAACCCACTCCCTCTCCCCCGATGCGGCGTACATGCACACGAACAGGATGGTGTAGACCACCAGCAGCGTCAGGTTGCTCACACCGAAGAAGAAGCTGTGCGCATAGAAGAGGATGAAGAACGGGACCCACGTGACCTCAAGGCCGAACCTCTTGCTGGCGAATCTCCCGTTGGCAAGGAAATGCATGACAAGCGACGCGAAGGAGGCCACAAGGCAAGCGCCCAGCACAATCGAGGACGAGGCGATTGACTGGCAGAAGAAGGCGTAAAAGAGCAAGGGGATGAAGACCATCGACCCGTTCCTGAGGGAAAAGCGCGCCCCGCGACGGGCGCGGAGCTCGACACCGGTTTGCGGCAAAACTGCGAGGCGCATGGCTATCTGTTCCTTACGAGGCGTTTGATAATTGAGCGGAAGCTGCCCTTGTCGAGCAGTGCGAGTGTCAGGCACACGACGGCAACGCCCCACAGAACCAGAACCAGGGCGACCGCGACCCAAAGGGCCCAAGTGCAGGCAAAGCCCGCGAGGAAATACCCGGGCAGCGCGATAAACACAGTCTGCAGTGCGTACAACCCGAAAGCCGCGAAGGAACTCGAGACCGTGTCCTTGGAGATCCTGACCGGTTCGAACAGCAGGAGGTCCACCACGCGATACGCGTTCGACAGGCAGGAGGCGGCGATGGTGCCCGCGACGCCGAACCCCATCGTCAGCGGGACGCCCAGCACGACGATGATCAGCGCCTGCATGCAGGTCTGCCACCTGGTCTCGTGGTACATCCCCGCAGCGATGACGAGAAGCCCCTGGGAGGACTTTCCGTGATACAAGAACACGTTGAGCACCACGAGGAAGCTGAGCAGCGCGTTGTGGTAGTCCGCGTCGCTGAAATCCCCCGCGTACAGGTCAACAAAGGGCAGGATCAGCGAGAAGGCACACCCGCAGGCGACTGCCGACACCGAGTAGACCAGCGCCCTGTAGGGCCTGTACGAGGCTCGCAGCGCCCCGTAGTCGCCGTTCGCAATCTGCCGCCCGAACACGGACTGCAACCCCGTACCCAGCACGTTGGGGATCATCTGTAGGCCGTTCGAGACCAGAAGGTACACCGCCAGGACGCTGACGTCGCTCATGCTCCCGCACAGCACGGTGGCCAGGATGACAGGCGCACCCGACTGCACCGCACCCAGAATCTGCAGGAACAGGGCGTCCCAGCGCTGCGGCAACCTGTAGTCCCCGTAATCCGCCTTGCAATCGAGCTCCGGGTAATGCCGCCGCGTGTACACGGCCAGGATGGCGCTTCGCGCGAACACGGCTGCGAGAGCAAGCGCGTAGACGACAACGACGGGCGCGCGCAGATGCGAGAGCGCGATGATGATCGCAGTGTTCAGCAGCGTGTAAACGGTCGAGGCGAACTGGATGAGCCAGTTCCTCTTGTCGGCGGTGAGTAACACCCGGTACTTCGAAAGCGAGAAGAAGTCCACAACCACCTTCGCACCTAAAAGGAAGGTCAGCGCAACGATTTCCCAAGGCGACAACCCACCCGCCGAGACAAAGACCGGGTAGACGACCGAGAGCCCCACCAGCAAGGCCAGGAACACGCCGCCCGACTTCTGATAGAAGGCCCTCGACGCGGATGCCACCACGTTGACGCCCTCCCAGTCGCCTTTGGCAAGTGGCTTGTACAGGGCGAACGTCGCCGCGCCCGATATTCCCGCCTCAACGAGGGCAAAGTACCCGATGAACTGGGTAAGCGATGTTACCAGGCCGTTCACTTCCGACCCGTACACACCGATGATGGCCCTGGGGACCAGGAAACCCGCAATGACGGCGGTCAGCTGGTATACCAGGTTCCAGAAGGTGTTCTTGGCAAACATAGCGGGTTACCGGCCCCCTACAGCCCTACGCACTCGGCGATAAACGAGTGGGCGTCGGCTCGGTCGCGCGCCAATGTCTGGTTCGCGCCGCCGTAATCGACGGAGGGCGTCGTCGACATGCCGTCTGTATACAGGCAATCCTCGACGTCGTAGCGCGCCAAAAGGTCGGTAATCCTGACGTTGCTCTGCACAGCGGCCTCGGACGTCTTGACGACGAATGGCTTGTTGAAATTCAGCGAAAAACAGGCACCATGAAAGGAATCCGTGCACACGAACGCCGCCCTTCGCACCAGCTCCAAAAAAGCGTCGGGGCCGATGTCCCTCACGTTGATTACGCCGGTGAAATCCTTGGTGTTATAATGCAGGCAGACTACGGGGACGCCGAGCTGCCTTGCGACCTCCTTTGCCCTGTCGAGCAGCTTCTGCTCGGAGTTGAGCGTGTAGAGCAGCACGTATTCTTTGGGAACAGAGGCAAGCCCGCCGCACGACGCAAACCTCGCCCAATCGTCATCAGAAAGCAGGAGCGTCGGATCCGGCATGAAGACGGGCGCGAGACCCATGCCCTGCAGCACCTCCATGGAGCTGGGCTCCCTCACCGAGAGGCCCGTGAATGCAGCGAGCCTCTCCGCCGCGCCCGCGTCGCATGCAGCGATTGTCTCAGCCGTCGCGTCGCCCAGGCTGGCCGCGTACGAGGCAGCACGG
>USJP01000115.1 GCA_900555105.1 uncultured Coriobacteriaceae bacterium
ACCCAAGAAAACCGGGTCGTGCCCGTTGACACGGGGGTTGAACACCTGGTCGCTGCCAATGAGGACACAGTCGAGCGTCTTGGCCTCTTCGACGAGAGCCTCCCGATTGAGTTTGCGCGTGAGGTTCAGGTTGGCCTTGGCGAAGCAGGCGAACGCGGCGACCCTGCGGCGTTCGAACCCATGCCGCAGGAAGTAGCGGACTGCGCCGGACGGGCTGAGCGAGAAGCGCGTCCCCAGCTCGCGGTCGTCAAGCTCTCTGTTACTGTAGTTGAGGACCTCGCAGTCGCAGCCCAGGGACTCCACGGTCCTGCGAAGCGCACACGCCTGCAACGAGGCGCCGTAATTCACAGTGTTCGAGAATGTGAGAATGCCTACGCGTTTCAAAATGCGTTCCGCCTATCCTTATCGTCGGGGCTAGACCAGGTTGACTACGTAGCCCTCGGTCGCGCCCTGCCTTTCAATAACCTTGCACGGGTTGCCCACCACAATGGAGTGGTCGGGAATATCCTGGTTCACGAAGGCGTTCGAGGCGATGAACACGTCGTCGCCAATCGTGATGTTCCCGGCGATTGTCGAGTTGACGCCCAGGTACACACGGTCTCCTATCGTGGGGACGCCCTTGCGCTTCCCGCGGTTCTCTTGGCCGATGGTGCACCCCTTGTGGATGTTGACGTTACGGCCCAGCTTGGCATCCACATTGATGGTGATACCGTAGGGGTGGCCGATGTAGAAGCCCTCGCCAATCTGCGTCGCCGGTGAAATCTCGAGCCCGCACTTCCTGGAGAGGTGCTTCCTGGGGAGGGTGAACAGGAGCTTGCGCAGCCCTCCCGCCTGGCACATCCTCAGGTAGAAGACGTAGCGGTACCCAAAATCGCCGACGAGGCGGGCCGGCTTTATGCCGGGCTCGCCGAAGTAGTGGAATGTATCCTTTGCGAAAACGCGCACGTTACCCTAACTTTCCCTTAGTGACCTTCTCTCGGATGACACCGAGAATCCTTTTGGCACCCTCCACCGGGCCGCCGTCACTCAACTCCATGAGAATACGTCCCAGAATCTGCGACAGACGCCGCCCGAGGAATGGCGAGCACTTCTGAACGACGTCTCTTTTGATTCGATACTTTGGCTCAACCCAGCTACCAGAATAGTGATGGACGCTGTAGGTGTCTTTTTTTACGTGATATCCCCCAAGACCGTAAACGGGGTTGAACGCGCTCGAGGGGAGCAGGGTCCACTCGCCGACCTTTTGCATTGCGTCTTTGCGCACGAAACCACGCTCCTCCAGAGCCCCGGTAAAAATCTCGTTCACTGTATGAGCCTGAAGAAAGTCCGGATTATCAGAAAAACTCAAGGAATCATATGCCGCGAGCGCATCGCCGATTACGGGGTTATGACGCGGCGCAGCGACAATCAAACCCGTGGTCGCCGTTCTCGACAATTCTTCAATCGCCGAGAACGGCGAACAGGTCTCGCAGAGCGGGGCTATGTCGCGCACGAGCTCGCTTCCCAGATCCATATAGACCCCGCCAAAGTTGTAGATGGCCCAGAATCGCACATAATCCGCAACATAGGCGTATTTCCCCGCTTCATAGGCAGCCTTCGTCCAGGGATGCGATTCGACGTCGAAAACGCTCTCGTCACACCGGACGATGCGGTAGCCAGGTGCGTACCGCTCCCACGAGGCAAGACATTTCTCGGCGGTCGCCGAGAGCTTCCTGCGCCCGAACCAGCAGTAATAAATCGTCTTGGGTGTGCGCTCGTTCCCAGCCGTCGCGGATGACGTCACTAGTCCATCAGCTCCCCATAAAGCCGCACCAGCTCTTCCACGTTTCGCTCGATGTTGAAGCGGTCGGAAATGGTTTCCCTGCCGGCGAAACCGATACTCGCGCGAAGATCCTGAGAATCCATCAAGTTGCAAAGTAATTCCGAGAGTCTCGCCTCGTCATCGACGGGCATCAGATAACCGTTGACGCCGTCCTCGATGACCTGCGGCACACCGCCCACGGGCGTGGCAATCGTCGGCACGCCGTGCGCCATAGCCTCGAGCACGCTCATGGGCATGCCCTCGTTTTTTGACGGAAGGCAATAGATGCCCGCGCGCTCAAAGAGCCTCTCTTTGTCCTCGCCGGTAATCCAGCCCAAGAACTCGCAACGGTCGACAATGCCGAGCTCACGGGCTAGCGCCTCATAGCGCTCCGGGTATCCATCGCCACCGAAAAGCAGTTTCGCGTCGGGATGCTGTTCGAGCATCTTCTTTGATGAGCGCAGGAGCACATCAGGGCTCTTCCGCACATCAAGACGTCCTAAAAAGAGGATGTCTTGATGTGCGGAAGGGGAGCATGGCTGCGCCGGCACAGGTACCGCATTGTGCATCACGACGAGCCTTTTCGGGGCAAAACCTCGCGCCACAAGCCATTGTTGCCACTCCTCGGAGAGAACAATAACGGCATCGGCGGAATTGAAGAGCGCCCTTATCTCATCACGCTTCTTCTCACCAAGCTCGTTGTCGAACCACATGTCAAACTCGCCACCATGCAAATGGATGACAGTCCTGTTTCCCTTCGAAATGGACTTCCTCAGGAAAAGCGCTTTCCTCTCGTAACTGCCCCGCGAGGCCATGTGGGCGTGCACGATGTCCGTGTCCTTGAGCACGCGACAAAACCTCGCATACGCGGAGAGGGCTATGGCTGCCTTTTTGGCCTTGCCACAGTCATCATACGTTGATATAAACCGCGCCTGGACACCAGCGCCCGCAAGGCGCTCCATGAACTGCCTTTCCACTGTCGCCATTCCGCCTCGAGATTCGAGGCTCGGGCCAATCATCGAAACGCGGGGAGATGTACTACTTCTCATCGCACTACCTCATCGCAGGGCAGCTTTAGCCAATCACCCATCTCCTCATCGAAGGAAACCGGGTCAATCTCGCCGAAACCCGCGCCCTTGGTGAACGTAAGCTCGCCGAACACAATCTTCCCGTAGGTGTAATACAAGTCGACGCGGACGTGGTGGAAGTCCTGCGACAGCGCCTTCGCCACATCGAGCATCTCCCCCCGAGCCTCGGGCTTCTTCACCTCACGCGCCTCATCATTGGGATAGCCAAGCTTGACGCCCTCGAAAAGGTTGAGCTCGGTGTCGTATACGTTGATGTGGTGTTCGCCATCGCGCCAGGTGTCCACGTAAATCATCTTCGGTTCGCCGTTGAAGCAAAAGATTTTGTAGTCGAACAGTGCCTCGCCGTTGTCGCCCTCCAAATACCTCTCCACGACCACGCGGGGTCTCTCGATCCCGTAGAACCATTCGCCGTAGCAGGGCGGAAACTTTGCCTTGAGCCACTTTCGGCACTCTGCCACAACCTCTTCGCGGTCAACGGGCTTCGTGCCATCCACAATGATGTTGAACGTCGAGCCATGGGTCACCTTCACAACATAACGCTCAGGCAGCTCGTCGAAGGGAATGTCCGCCGGGTCGAATTCCTGCCACAGAAGGTCGTTGAGGTACTTGCCGCAACCCTTTGACTCCACGTACTTGCGCACGGCATACTTATCGCAGCACTGCACCATCAGCGGGTTGCGGTCATGCAGCTTTATCCACTGCAGCTTCTCGTTGTATGTCCTCGGGTGTTCCAAGTTCAAGGGATAACCGACTTTCAGTCTAAATAGAATCTTGAGCGTAAGTTCGGGACTCATGCGGTACAGCAGGTTGAACGGCGTCAGAATCGCGTTCTTCTTGAGGTTGTCCATACTCATTAGAAAACGCTCCTTACGCCGCAATTAGCACGGCTACGTATTTGGTTTTCGCAGCACCAGCTTCTCGCCCAGCCACTCGTCAAATGCGCGCGGATGGAACCGATCGAAGCCCGATCCCGAGGTGAAGGTGATTTCTCCGAAGATGAGCTTCGGAGCACCCTCCCCCGCAATGTAAAAATCGACACGAGCGTGATTGAACGGCTTGGCTAGAACCTCCGCCGAATGCAACATCTCTTCAAGGCACGCGGGACGCGGCACGGGCTTCTCCCAGCGTTCCTCGCCCATGTCTACGCCCTCAATAAGGTTCCAGTCATTGTCATAGCACACTTCGTAGTGTGCGTTCGCAGTGCGTCCCGTACACACCAGGGTCAGCACAGCCTTGCCGTTCATTACAAACACCTTGTAGTCGTCGAGGCCACCTTTACCGCCAGAATCGATGAACCTCTCGACAATGATGCTCGGCTTCACGCCCCCGCTACGTCCATAGAACCACTCACCGTAGCAGGGCAGAAACTTGGCATGTAGCCACTTGTGGCACTTGCGGACAATCTCGTCGCGATCGACCGGCTTGCTGCCGTCCACAATCACGTTGAACGTAGAGCCGTGCGTCACCTTCACCACGTAGCGCTCAGGGAGCTCATCGAAGGGGATGTCCTCCGGGTTGTCGCCATGCCACAGAAGTTCATTCAGGTACTTGCCGCAACCGTGCTCCTCTACGTAACCGCGAACCTCATACTTGTCAGCACAGCGCGGCATGAGCGCGTTATGGTCGTACAGCTTTATCCACTGGATTTTCTCGCTGAAGGTCTTGGGATTCTCAAGCTCCAGCTTGTAACCTTGTTTGATGCGGAACAACGCCCGCAGGCACAGCTCGGGCGACAGCGCGTACAGCGCGTTGAAGGGTGCCAGTACCGCATTCTTCACCATGGTGTTCATCGCACGCCTCCAACTTCGTCGATGTACTCGGACAGGTCGGCGCAGAACCGCGCCGTGTTGCTCTTGTAGGGCAGGTAAGTCTTGGCAAGCACCCGCGTGTAGGCCCCGGGCAGGTCGGCCGGGTCCATGCAGGGCTCGATGAGCCCCATCTCCCCAAACTGCTTGACAATCTCGGCCTGGTGGTCGTCCACGTGCTCGCCGAACTCGGCACGCCTCGGCACGGCTATCACCTTCTTGCCGTCCTTCACGGCGCCGATGATGGCGCCGGTGCCGCCGTGGGTCACCACCACGTCGCATGCATCCATGCGCGCGCGAAAAGCCTCGCGGTCCAGAAACGCTTCATGGCCCATATGCGCAGGCACATAGGTGCATGCGCCTGTCTGCGCAAATGCACCGCCATCGACCACCCCGCTTGCCGCTAGCTCGTCAACCGCCTTTATCAACCTGTCGAACTGAAACTTCTGAGAGCCAACCGTTACGAAAATCATGCCGATGCTCCCTAATAAACGCCGCCGACGAAGCGAGCGTCCGGATATACAAGCAGCATCGACTCCCACTGCACGTAGAAGCGGTCAGCGCGCTTGCTCAGGAGCTTCCCCGTCATGGTCGGCGAGTCGGTTTTGGCAAACGACTCGATATAGACGAGCTTGGCTCCAAACGCATGGCCGATGAGACAGAAAGGTATGGTGGCAAGCACTCCCGTGCACACGATCACATCGGGGCGCTCCGCTATCCAATACCTGAGCGACGTCACGGCATTGACGAGCATGCTCGGCAAGAAGCCTGCCTCATGGCGGTTTACCTGACGCACATAACGCGCCCGCACGGGCAGTTTCGCCTCGTAGGCCGTCCTCTCGGTCAGGATGAAGCTATCGTAGCGCTCCATGAGGGGCTTGAGTGCAAGCAGCTGCTCAAGATGCCCGCCCGATGAGGCCGCAAAGCACACCTTTATGTCCTTTGAACCCAGGGGCATGCGTCTAGTCCCTCTTGAACAGGTCGCGGGTATACACCTTGCCGGCCACGTCGGAAAGCTCGTCGCTCCAACGATTTGCCACAATCACGTCACACTCGGCCTTGAATTTCTCAAGGTCGTGCGTCACCTCGGAGCCAAAGAAGTCGGGAGCGTCGAGCGTGGGCTCGTAGACCACCACGGGCACGCCCTTGGCCTTCACGCGCTTCATGA
>USJP01000116.1 GCA_900555105.1 uncultured Coriobacteriaceae bacterium
GTTGACGGTCTTGCTCACCGCGAGCTGGAACTCGCCCGTCACCACGAGGGTGTCGTTCTTCTTGTTGGTAATGTTGAAGGAGGTCGCCGGGCTGGGTTCAGCAATGCCGAACGCCTTGGCCTTGTCGAGGGCCTCCTGGTACTTCTCCTGGCTGTAGGTGCCTTTGAACATGAAGTATGTTCTGTCGGTAGAGCGCTGATAACCCGCAGGCGCCTGGGTCTCCACAAAGTAGTACAGCGTGCAGGCAAGCAGTGGCTTGTCTGCGGAGCCGAATTGCACCGCGCCGTTTGCGTTGCTCGTCTGGGTGTCCACAAGCGTTTCGGTGCCGTCCCAGGCAACCTGGTACAGCTCAAACGTTGCCCCTTCGAGGGCTTTCTTGGCATTGGCGGCATCGAACTTCGTAATGGTGATGCCATGGCCCGAGCCCTCGGTGGTGGCTCCAGCCTTCACAATCGTCCACATCTTCTCATGCGAGGTCGCACTGTTGGCAACACCGGTAAGCTCGGCGCTGTTCGTCAGGTTGACCTGGTCGCCGGGGTTTCCGGCAGGCTGCACCTGATACACCACATCAACCGCACAGGAGTCGGGAATGGTGACGGTGAGCCTTGTCGCACGGGCGCCGCTGGCAAGCGTAACGTTCTCAGTGAGGGTGAGGCAATTGGGAACCTCAGTGGTCGTACCTTGGTAATACACATGGAATGTGGCCGGCAAGTACGTGCACTTGGGGTCCATGGTGTCCACGAGCGTGAGGGTATCTGAACCCGGCACGAGGTCGACTGCGCTCTTGTTCACCGAGATGGTGTACTTGATGTAGGAGCTGTTGGGCACCTGTTCGGCAGACTTCTTCATGATCTCGTTCGTGCCCTCGACGGTCTTGAAACCGGCGGGGAAAGTCTGCGTGCCAGCCTGAGCGTATGCCTTGTTGGTGAACTGCACCGCCGAACCGGTGTTGCCCAGGGCAGAGCTATGCACGGCAGTCTGATACTGAAGCTCAATGTAATAGTTAATGTCTGCCTTGGCACCCTCGACGTCGGTCTTCACGGTGAAGACGGCAGTGGAGCCCTCGCAGACAGGCTCGGCGGTCAGCGTCGGCCAATGACCGATCGTGCTGTTGTCGCTGCCGTGCAGGTAGTACCTCGAGGTGCCCGGCACGTACACCATGTTCTCGGGCATCTCGTCGGTAACGACGACGTCAGCGCCACCCAAGGGACCGGCAGGAGCAGTGGTCCAACCGTTGGGCTGAACCTGGTTGACAAGAACGGTCCAGTTGGAAACCCAGGCGCCCTTCTCGGTGGAGCCGGACTCGACCTTGCTCCAGTCGAAGCTCGCATCCCAATACATGTTTCCGTTCTTGGCCACCTCGGGCACCTTGTCGGCCTTGATGGTAAAGCTCGCCTCGGCAGACTGGGTCACCGTGGGCGTCCTGAGGGTGGACTTGTTCGTATAGGTGTCGTTTGAACCGTCGCACTTGGTGCGGTAGCTCACAGTGACGTCGGTGGAGCCGATGAGGGCACGCACCGCATCGCTTGCCATGAAGGTGAACTCGAGCCTGTTCCACTGGCCGTCGTTGGTAACTTTGTAGTCCACGCCTTCAACGAGCTGGTAGTCCCCTGCCGTGAGTTTCAGCTGGTCGAACATAGTGCGCTGATACTGGCTGGCATTGAACTCGTCGCTGAAGGTCACCTTCGCGGGGTCGGTATTGCCCGACATGCGCGAGGTAAAGATTGTAGACTCCCAGGTGGCATAGCCGTCGACCGCGGCAGTTTCAGAGCTCACGAGCTTCTTGGTGATGTACTGGGTGTCGTCGGTCGGGAAAAAGTCAGAAGATGCCTCGCCCGAGGGGCCACTGCCATTGGGGTTCTCGATGGTGAACTTGTTGCTCACCGGATCCTTGGAGGCAGTATCGATCATCTGCGTGTGGTACACGATGGTGTATGCCTGCTTGCCGGCATCGGCGCCAAAGGTATAGCTGAAGCTTGAGCCATCAGTGGGCAGCGCGCCCGTGGCAACGGTTGCACCGGAGGCATCCTTGACCTCGTAGCTGCCCTTGTAGGTGTGGCCCGAGCCGAGCGTGTCGGTAAAGACGTAACCGGCCATGTCTGCCTTGAGGGAACCAGTGTTGATCGAGGCCGTCCACGTGATGTCGTCCGAGGTGCCGGTGCCCTTTTTGTCCGCCATGTTGATGGCAAGCTGGGGACCGGTGGGCCCGACGTTGTTCGTGTTTTCGCCCTTGGAACCCCACGTCCAGCTGGCCGCGTTGTCCACGCCGGAGAGCTGGCCGCCGTTGGCGACCGTCTTCCATGCGTCAGGTGAGATGGGGGTGGTGTAGGTGAGCGTGTGACTGCCCTGTGAAAGGTTGCCCAGATTAACCGTAGCGGTCTGGCCGTTCACGACCGGGGCGGTCGCAAGCGCATTACCGTCGAGCTTGAACGTGGCCCCGTCGAAGGTGAGGTTGGACCCGATTGTGTCGGTGAGCACGACGTTCGTTGCCTTGGAAGCAACGTCGAGCTGCACGTTCCATGTCACCGTCTTGCTCTCGGCATCGACCGTACCCCACTTGTTGCCCGTGACGTTGCCGTCCTTAATAGGAAACGTCACAACGGTAGAAACGCCGGGGAACTTGACCTCGACCTTGTCGGCATCGAGGGCGGCGTCAGGGTTCAACTTCATCTTGAAGTTGATGCCCAGCGTAATGCCGGAAGGATGCCTCTGGAGCCACTCCTGCGCGTAGGTGATATAGAAGACGCCGTTGGAAATCGACCACGTCGCCTTGTAGGCGCCACTCTCGTCGTACAGATCGGTCTCGGCGACGTTGGGCACCGTGATGTTCGACGGGAACACATAGCTCAGACGCGGAGAACTCAGGGAGAGCACACCCTCGTTGATGCCGCCCTTGATCTCGCCATGCATCTCCGTGTCAGGTGTGATGGCCTCGCCCAGCCAGGGCGTCTCGCCGTCGTAGGTGATGTCGACCTCCATGCCATGGGCCGTGGAGTCATCGATGGCAACGTGGGGAGCACTGGGGTTGTACTCCCTTGGGGCAACTGCGCCCTCCTCGGAAGCCAGGCCCTGTTCGCCTTCTTGCACGCAGGCGTCGACAGGGGCCTGCGGCTCCTGCTGAATGTCGGCAGCACCATCTGCAGGATCGGCGGCGCCGGCAACCTCGGCATCTCCCGCAGCGCCGGGTGCAATCTCATCGGAAGGCACGGGTGCAGGTGCAGGTGCATCGACAGCATCCTGCGCTTCTCCAGCCTCAGGCTGACCTGCGGTATCGGCGGAATCTGCCTGCTCGGCAACAATCGCCGCATTGGGGAGCGCCAGCTCCTCAGCCCAAGCCGGCGTCATCCAGCATGTGAGATTCTGAAGCACGAGAACCATGCTGAGGAACAGCGACAAGGCGCGTCGCCACATCGGAATCGGCATTGGAGCACCTCCTCCCCGCGTTGTCTTTGACCCCATCGCAAAGCTCCTCTCTCCTCATTGCTTTTGCAACGTCATTTTTGGGCGAAATACGCACAAAAGTGGCAAGTGAATGCAAAGTTTAACATTTACTTGAATCGATTTTCAGGATTGATTTCAGGCTCCGTGATTTTTTTGTCAGTAATTTTTTCGAAATTATTTCTGTTCAACTTGTAGACAGGCCTTGAAAATGAGGCACAAGATATTGTGTCCTTTAGCTTGCTCACATACCGTTTCAAACACCGGTACTGGTCACTTTCCGCTCACCGGGGTTTAACGACATGAAAAATCCCGCATCGGTTCAGAAAAGACCATACGACCGGCACGGATGCAACAAATATTAGATTGTGAATGTGCTACGTGTGAATTAAACGCGTCCGGCAAAGCGGGCGGCGGCAGACAGCACGCAGATGCAGGCGCGCTGCAACAGGCAAGTAAAATTGAACGCCTTACCGCTTATCGGCCAGCGGGTCGAGGAGCTCGACTATCTCGGATCGAGAATGCACGCCCGTCTTGTCGTAAATATGGCGCACGTGCGTCTTCACCGTGGAAGGCGACAAATAGAGCTTTTCCTGGATGTATTTGAGCGTGTGGCCGGTGGCCCAGAGACGGAAAACCTCGGTCTCGCGGGCAGACAGCATATAAGACGAGGCAAGCTCGCCAATACGCTCGTCGAGCGAGGGCTGAGCCGCCTGCGCAACAACGGGGCCTTCAGCCCTAGACGGGCACGGCCCATCGCATTGGGAGCATGCCTGAACCTGCGCAGTACCCTCCCCGTCATCGGATGCCGGGGCCACGTCGGCAATATCCGGATACTTGCCCATCTCGCCTGTAAAGAGAAACGCCGCCGCCCCCACGAGCAGTGCGACAACCACAATGAGCAGAACGCCTTGATTTACGAAGCCAAACACGCTCAGTACACCCGCAAGGCCCTCACCAATGTGACCCGCCAAGCAACCTGCGGCGTACACGAGCGCGGCTGGAGCCGTACCACGAGCACGCGCGAGAAGTGCCAATTCGGCCATGAGCGTCCATGCCACGATCTTCACGCCCACAAAGGTGATGACAACGGCAATTTGCGCGCCTTCGGCCCATTCGGAAAGCAGGAATGCGGCAAGCACCTGGCCCACCATGAGTATCTTGTAGAGGCTCGTGAGCGCGACGCGGCCGTGCAGCAAGATACACGTAGCCATGACGACCACGCTCGTGAGCACAGCCGCCAACGCAGTCTGCCAGGTAAAATAATCAAGTGGGGCACCGGACTGGGCAAGCGTGGACCCAATGGCGAAATATGTGATGCCGATTGCCGCAAGCACACGCGCAGGAATGGCCTCCAGCGTCACGCTTACCAGCTTCGCCAGCGGCACAGGCATACCCTTGGCGAGCCCATCCGACGCCGGGGAGCGCACAGGCTGCACCACGAGAACGAACACGGCCAGGGGCAACAACGTCTCCACGACGCATACAATCTGCAAGCCCATTTCTACCACAACCGTGCTTCCCAGATAGGCAAGCATATATGAAACCGAGGCGTAGACCACCGCGCGCCCGGCGCTTATCTCAGCGTAAACTTCGCCGCACGCCACCAATAAAAATGCAAAGGCAACCGAGAACACAGCCGCGGGCACCCAGTCGATGCATTCAGGCAGCCATGCCACCCCGGAAAAATGCAAGAACGACCCCGCACTCGAAAGAAACGCGCACACGCCCAGAAGGGCGACGCGGCAGCGCATCGGGGAAGCTGTGCACGAGCGAGCGACCAGCCAAGCAGCCGCAAAACCCACCACGCTGAACGCCATGGAGGCCATGCGCGAGGCAAAGGGAGCGCTCAAAAGAACGCTGCCCGACCCATCGAGAAACAAGATGTTGCCCCACAGGGTGCACAGAGCAAGCGCCAGCGCACGGCCGAGATGCGATGTTTCGTTTGCGCCCTCTTGCATTCTTTGCCCTCCCCTTAGTGCGTCTATCACCGAGACCGAAAGAGTACTCGCAGGTAGAAGATTGTAATCGACCCTCAGGGTCGATGCGGCGCTCAAGAAGCCCCAATGGGTGAACATCCGCTCTTTCTCACATCATCGCCCATCGAACCCGATAGGAGAACCCGGCCTGCGCCTACGATCACAAACGTTCAGCGGCGGCAAGCCACACAGCAGGCCGCACGCACAGCTTAAAGGGCGCACGCAATCATGCGGCCCCGCACTTTCTGAGGAAAGGAACCACCATGAGCACCGTCTCTCGTAGGTCGTTCGTCAAAGGCGCAGGTCTGACCGGCGCCGCCGTCGCCGCCAGCGCCGCCCTAACCGGTGTCGCCGTCGCCGACGAGGCCGCCGAGACCGAGGTCACCTCCGCCCCCGATTACAGCTCCTGGCTGCCCGCGGAGCCCGAGATCTCTGAGGACATGG
>USJP01000117.1 GCA_900555105.1 uncultured Coriobacteriaceae bacterium
CCTACGCCAAGAACGGCCTCGACGAGGAGTTCCACGTGAACCCCGAGCTGCTGCACCCCATCGAGACCGGCCCCTTCTACGGCTGCGTCACGCCCGGCTCCACGTTCCTGTGCGTCATGGGCGGCCTGCGTTGCGATGAGCACTGCCAGGTGATGGACACCGCCGACGAACCCATCGAGGGCCTCTACGAGGTCGGCACCATGATCGGCGACTTCTACGGTGGCGCGTACAACTTCGCCTTCCAGGGCCAGAACCTGGGTGCCTGCTGCACCACCTTCCCCTACCTCGTCGGCCGCGACCTTGCCGCGATGTAGGAGAGAGGGTCTTCGGGCGTTTTGTCGTGAAACGGCCTGCGGGCTGGTAAAAGTGTCGTAAAGGGCGCTGAGCCCTGCGCAATAGCCTTGCCTGGGTGCCCCGGGTCGCGTGATTACATGCGGCCCGGGGTATTTTTTCGGATGGCGACTGCAAGACTGGCGCGTACCCCTTGCGACGTCGTCATGCGGCCCAGGCTTTGCGGATGGTGGCTGCCGGCACAGGTTGCCTGGGACATAAAAACTCCTGCTAGGGCCCCTGGTTTGCCTGACACTGCGTTAGGGCTGCCGACGATCATGGCCTAAACGCCTGCGAAGCGTTGGGGGCGCAAGCCCGTTGTTTTCAGTACGATTGCTCGCGTTTGAGGTCGGATGCCGTTTGCTTGTGCTGCTCTCATGGCGCAAAAGTGCCAAAAGTATGCGTTATAACTCTCGCTTTGCCCAATTGGGGACGTAGCAGTTTTTAGCACGACGCATCTACCAGGCAAAATATTGTCGAGCTCCCATGGGCTACTGAGTGGTGCAAGGTTATAACGCATACTTTTGGCGTTTTCGGGCAGGGGTTCCGAATTAAGTGGGATGAGCGGGTGGAGTTGGTGGGTATGTCGGCGTCAGGCACCCGTCCTGTTGCCTATGCGATGAATGTCCGACCAGTTGCCCATGACCTCTTTGCGCAGTTCACGGGAGAGCTGCACTTGGGTGTCTGTTTTAGTTCGCAGACGGGTGCCCAGAAGGCGACCGATGACTTTGACCAGCGCCGCAAACCTTTGCGTGCCAAGCAATTGCGCGTATGTGATGGGCAGCACGCTGATCCCCATATAGCTCAAGGCCGCGCTGCGGTCAGAGTCGGATAAAAACCCACGTTCTCCCTGATGGATAAGGGCGCTTTGACATTCCAGGTCGAGGTTGCTCTTTTCCCAAAACAGATCGCACATGCAAAACTGGCGCTGCGCGAGGAGTCTGCCCTCTCGTGACAGCGCAACCTTATGGTTAAACGAGAAGTCCCCGAATCCCTCGCCGCCCAAACGACGGGGAAAGCCCAGCAGAATACCGGCGCGAACTTCGAAAGGCGAGGCGGCGTTCTCCCGCATGAGCGTGCTGGCCTTTTGCAGGCGTGCCTTGCCGCGTTGTGTGTCGCTCATTTGCGCAAAGCGCAGGATGGTTTGAGGTGAGGCGAGCGCGGGCCGTGACCATAGGTCTGTGAGTTGGCCCCTGCTGTCGACAAGGGGTTCCCAGCCGGCTATTTTCGGAATCCCCCGTCGATTGAGAATCTGTTGGAGGCAATCCCTGATAAAGGCGGGCGGATTGTAAACGGCGAAGGTCCCACATAGCTCATCGCCCATCATGACCAGTTCGCCAATCGTGGCTTGGGCTGCGAATTGATGGAGAATGAGCTCGGGAGACGCCATCCAAATACCGTCGGCGAGATGGATACGCCCGCCCGGCGGGATGTCCCCCGTCCAAAGATGGGGCCTCAGAAGCGAGGACGCATGGCACTGGCTTCGTGAGCTTGCGAGGATATCTATAGGTCCCGTATGATTTGCGGCAAAAAGTGGGACAGCCCAGTGTAGGTTGCGGCTTGTTGCGCCGATGTGACGGCCTTTTGTGCTGCGGTCGAAAAACAATCTGCAGAGATTGAGTTCTTCGAGCGCCTTTGCCCTGAAGGCGACGAGTGATTCGGCGCTGATGATTTGTTGCAAAGTCGGATCGTCATCTGACCCCAAGAGGAGCAGACGGACGATTGGCGGGATTCGCCAGTAATTGAATGCTGTGATTCCGCAAATGGTAGTCTCCATGCGTACAGACTACCATGTGCAAAGAGCGATGCTCGGCATTATTTCCACAATGGACGCTCTTGTTGAAATCGCCATACCGGGTGAAGCATATCACCAGGTAGACGTGACTTTTTTGTTATGCGAGTCATAGAATTGTGACATGGGTCAATGGTGTTTTCGGCGTAGAAACGCCCTTAGTGAACGCCTGTCGAGGATTGGGTGACCCGAAAACGGCAAAAGTATGCGTTATAATCGCTCTCCGTTGGGATATACGGGAATGCCGATTATTGACCAACGCATCTACCTGGTAAAACGTTATGACGAGAAAGCCAGGTTTTATTCCTTGTATGTTATAACGCATACTTTTGGCACTTTTGCGACATGAGAGTACCGGAGATGCCGACGAGGGTGGTCTGAAGCCATCGCCCGGCGAATCATCTATTCACGCGACGCTTCTTATCACGGGCAGATTCATGGGGTGTATTTGAACCGGCAGGCCGCAGATGGGCCTATATAGGCGCGTGGGCGCAATCCCAAAGTGGACACACCTACCGTCGAGCTCCTCTGAAAACGAAAAGAGCCGCTGGTCTCAAGGACCAACGGCTCTTGTTGTATCGCATGGTGCGGCGTACAGGATTCGAACCTGTGACGTTCTGATTCGTAGTCAGACCCTCTATCCAGCTGAGGTAACGCCGCATTGCAGGAGAAAAGTATGCCTTAATAGAGAGGCCCCGTCAACAATTAAAACCCGTTTCACACAATTCGAACGAAACTAGGGGCAGTGTCATACGGGTACTACATCCATACAAGCATTGCGAGCCACGTCTGCGCGGCGCGATGCGCGGCATGAGGACCTGCGCCAACCCATGTTTGCCAAACACAAACCCCTGGCAGCACCTCTGTTTGGAAGCGTTGCCAGGGGTTGTTGTCAAACCTGCGTCAATCTAGCTAGTCGCGCCAGCGGACGTGGTCTTCCTGGTAGTTGCCGCTGGCGAAGTTGTGGTCGCGGGTGCGCTTGGGGTAGCGGCGGTACAGCTCTTCGAGCTCGCTGCCCACGCCTACGTCGCTTGTCACCTTGGAGACGAAGATGTCGCGGTTCTGGAAGTTGTAGTCGGCCACGGCGCGAACGATGCGGCCGTCCTCGGTGTATTCGGCCATGAGGACATGGTGGACGTAGCCATCGGGATCGTACTCGATGGTTGCGCCGAGACTGCCGGGCTCGCCGGGCTTGTCGGTGGTCTCGAGGCGCAGGTGGACGGGCGCGACGGCGGGTGCGTCTTCGTCCTCGCTGGAAATGAGCTCAACGCGTGTGAAGCCGTAGCCCTTGGGGCCGACGCCCATGTAGAGTGCGCCAATCTCGCCAAACTCATAGCCCGAAAGCTCGCGTGCCTCGCTGAGCAGCATGTTCACGTATTCGGTTGCCTCAACGAGCTCGTGGGCAAGGGGGTTCTCCATATCGGGGGCGCCCTCGGCAAAGGGGAAGGCGTAGACCGTCTTGAAGCCGCCCTTCTTGCGGCGCGACGTCACCACGGGCAGCATCCCCTTGACGCCGAAGGGGAAGATTGCGTCGTTCTCCACCAGTGTGTCGATGTAGCGCTCAGTGCTCAGCTCGCTGCGCTCGGTGCCGTATGAGTCGTTTGCGCCAATGAATTCCAAGGTTGCTCCTCAGTGGATGGGTCGTTTGGGGCCAGTATAGCGCAGGGCCGCGCGCATGCAGCTTGCAAGTGCGCGGTCCCATCGGGTCAACCAAAGCTGATGCTGGATGCGCGAGGTGCCTAAACCCTCTCGCAGCCCTTGATTTTGCATCGATGCCGAGGCGAAGCAAACGGCATTGAACAAGGTGCGTAAATTGCCTCGCAGTTCTCGATTTCGGGCCAATGTCGGAGCGGGAGTGAGTGAGTCACGGCGGGCAAGACTCTTAAACTGTTTCGCAGCCCTCAATCTCACCTGCGTTCATCTCGGCCAAGAGCTCGCGCATTTCGTCGGGCGAGAACGTGTACTTCTTGGAGCAGAAGTTGCAGGCAAGTTCGACCGGCTCGCCCTCGTCGATGAGCTTCGCGAGCTCATCTTTGCCCAGCGAGATGAGGACGCGCTGAGTGCGCTCGCGGCTGCAGTTGCAGGCAAACGAGCAGGGGGTTGCCTCGAGCGGCTCGAAATCCAGGCCCTTGAGCACGAGTTCCAGGATATCGGCGGGAGCAAGGCCGTCTTCGAGCATCTTGGTGACGGAATGCACTTCGCCCAGGTTGGCCTCGAGCTTCGTGAGCGCCTCTTCGGAGCAATCGGGCATGGCCTGCACGATGAAGCCGCCCGACTGGCGCACGGAGAGGTCGGTGTCCACGAGCACGCCGACACCCACCGAGGTCGGAATCTGCTCGCTCTGCACGTAGTAGGCGCTGATATCGTCGCCGATCTCGCCCGAGAACAGATCGAGCTGGCTGCAATAGGGTTCACCCCAGGTGGTGTCCTGGATGACGGTGAGGGTGCCCTGGCCCACGGCCGCAGACACGTCGAGCTTTCCCTGACCGTTGAGGGGAATCCACACGTCGGGGTTGCCGGCGAAGCCCTTCACGTGGCCCTGCGAGTCGGCAGTCACGGTGAGGCTGGCGAGCGGGCCATCGCCCTTGATGACGAGGCTGAGCAACTCGCCGGGATCCTTGAGCATCGAGCCCATCATCGCGCCTGCCGTGAGAAGCCTGCCGAGTGCCGCCGTGGCGACAGGACTCGTCTGATGTGCGTCGCGGGCGAACTGCACCGTGCACTTCGTCGTGGTGGCAAACGCACGAATCTCCCCGCCGCACGCGGTGCCGCGCACCACGTAGTCGGTGTCGCCCAGTGCGGCGATTTGTGCGTCCAGTTCTTCCCTGGTCATCTGTGCTCCTATCTGTTTGCCTGGCATGTGGGCGCAGGCCCCAGCCGGGTGCGTATCGTCTTCATGCGCCGCTTCGTCAAACGTCGCGCTCGCTCTTAAGTCATCCGCGCATTATACAGGCGTTTGTTTGAAGCACATGTGGTTACGGGATGGTTCGGACGAGTAGCCCAAACCTCTTACACCTCTCGGCTGTAACACACGTCGCAGGCGACATGGCCGGTGGCGCCCATGAGGTCGCACGTGGTAAAGCCGCGCTTTTCGTAAAAGCGCTGTGCCGCGAGCATGTTAGGGAGCGTCTCGAGGTACACCGTGCGGTAATGCGCAGCGGCAAAGGCCAGAGCCTCGTCCATGAGTCGGTGGGCCACTCCCGTGCCGCGAGCTTCGGGCAGGCAGTACATCTTTTGCAGCTCGCAGACTCCCTCCACGCCCGGGAGTGCTCCGATGCCCACGCCGCCCACCACGCGCCCGCTTTCGTCCACGGCCACCCAGTATTCGCTGTCGGCAGGCTCGTAAACCTCCGAGAACCTGCCCAGATAAGGATCACTCCAGGCGGTGCCCTCGTGGTTGGCGCCGTATTCAATAAGACAGCCGCGAATAACGGCTTCTACCTGGGCATTGTCGTGAGGTTCAATAGTGCGGATGGAATACACGGGCGGCCTTTCTCTCGGTTGTTCAATCCTGGCAGGATATCAAAAAGCGCGCATTACCTCGCGGGCGTATCCCGGGGACGGTCGTGTAACTTTCCACGCGGTACCTCGGGTCTTTCAGGCAGCGTCTTTTCCAATTTGCCTGCAACGGACATATAAGGTTTGGGAGCTGGGAGTATGCCGCTCTCAAATAAAAACGTGCCGGCCGGGTCGGAAGCGA
>USJP01000118.1 GCA_900555105.1 uncultured Coriobacteriaceae bacterium
CAGACAAGCGGAGGCGAGGGCGCGTGCGCGGATGCCGAGGTGGCGGCCCCCGTGTCGGTCGATGCCGTCACGCGCCAGATGGAGACCTACCGCATGACCTGCGACCGCCCCCTGCGTCCCTACGATATCGTCCGCGCCCGCCGCAAGCCCAGCGAGATGCCGCCGGAGTAGGGAAGTTTGGAGTCCGTTCTCGCCCCGCGGTGTAAGCCGCGGCTTCTGAGTTGCCATCGCATGCCTTCGATGCCAATGACTGGTGGCACATTTTGAACACATTTGAAATGCGTGTTAATTGCAAGTCCATGGGACACCGACATGCGCGCCTTGGCGTTGCCGGTGGATCGGCGACCTTCGCACTGGCTGTTGCGCGGACCTCGAAAGTCTCCCAGGGAAGCCTCATCGGGTCCACGTAACAGTGCGGCCCGTCGTTGCTTGCTCGACGGGCCGCATATGGGAAACAACGGCTTGGTTACCAGTTACGGTCTTTGTAGGGCGCCGAGGAGAATCCTCGTGCCTGGAGATCGCTCACCATACGGTCGAGTTTGCCGCGCCACATGCGTTTGAACCAATTGGTCTCACCGAACCACTTTACGAGCGTGGGGCTGATGGCGTAATACGTTTTGATGAATGCCCTGCCCCAGAACGATTCGGCAAGCTCGAAGTCACGATAGCGGCGCAACGTCCAGACCTGGGGGCAATCATATGACCCGTAGACTGCCGTGGCGACATAGCAACCGCCGTCGCTGCTCGATGCCTGAACAGTTTGGGCTGCTGGCTTCTTTACGGTTGGTATTTCGGATTCGGGTAGCAGGTTTCTAGCTTCGGCAAATGACTCGCATGCCATTTCATAATACTTGTCCTTTTGTGCCGCGCTGCAAGTGTCGTATTCAATCAGAGTATTCAGCGCATGGATTCTGCCTGCGTGGACATAGCCGGTCTCTTCATCGGCGCCTTTATGGATGGCGAGCGCGCCACTTATAAGCTTTGCAACAATTCGAGCCATGTCACAGTAATCGCTGTATATCTCAGCTTGCCTGGTGTTTAGGTATTCTTTGCTTTGAAGACGCTTAGCTGTTTCCAGCGCATCGTACAGGCGCTGCTTGACATCTTTCATTTCGACGTTCATAAGCATGACAGCCGTGGTCGATATGGTTGAGGCAATTTTTGACATCGTCTCATCGTCTAGCGAAACGGCGCACTTTGCAATGAGCGTGAGCTGATACATTAGGACTGATTTTTCAATCTCAATGACCTGTTCACCGTGTGCTGTAGATAGGGGGTTACTTTTCGCATTGTTGCACCCGGTTTCAACCAAGGCGAGGCAGAACGCGCTTGCTTGCTGCTTGATGTACTCCTTGACTGCTTCGTGTTTATCTTCTGGTGCATATTCGATTGCCTGGGCGAAATACGAGAATGCCTCACCAATACGTTGATTTCCGATTGTTGATTGCCAGCCCGCGGCCCGCCCCTTTATCAGCCATGCCTCAAAATTGTTGTTGTCCTGTTCGAGAACTTTATTGGCGTAGCCCTCAGCTTCTTCATAATTGCATGCCTCGCATGCTTTGTTGCCGAGTTCGAGATAGTTTGCAATTTGTTTGCTCGAATCGATTTTGACGGTGCCCTCGACTTGCACTACGCCTTCGACCATCATCTTCTTGGCGTTTTCGGGCGTGTACTTCGTGCCGCAGTTCTGGCAGACGAAGTAATCTCCATCTTTTAGGATGTCGGTGCTTCCGCATAGTTCGCATTGCATGGCTTTCATCTGACGCATTCCTTCCCTTGGGTTTCGGTTACTTCAATCCAATCAAGGGGTGTCAAACCCTGACGAGAATTGCCATCGTTCCGTTCTTGTTGAGGTGCGCTGCAAGCTGCCTTGTTGCTGAAGGTGTACATGCAGCCATTGCCTGCGGTTTCCATAAGCTTGGCCGACTCGTCTGTTTCTACAACGGAGAGCTTCTTTCCAATCTCTTGGCGACGAGTTGTTTGGAACATGAATGGAAATAACTACGGATGGATGCATTCATTGCGGGTTACCGCCTTTGCGCTAAGGAGTTGTGTCTGGCGATAAGTGAGAGGATCTTGACGCAAGCTGCTCGAACATTTGAATCGTCTTGAGCGTTGAGTGAATGTTCCAATTGGTCAATTGCGGCAAGGAGTTCTCTGTCTGTTTGTTCGGTGCGTTCGTTTGAAATTGGCGAGGCATACCGAGCGGCTTCTGCGGTTTTCTGAACGAGCGCCCTTTGGTCGGAGGAGGCGCTTACGACTAGGGCATCCAGGCGGATTCGGATTTCTTGCAGGGTGTCGGTCCTTGCCTCGTTTTCTTCCTCGACAGATTGAGCATGGCCGGAGGAAAAGAGGGCCGTCGCCGCTAGAATGGCCATAAGCACCAGGAGCCCGAGGCTCAGGGCGAGGCTGACGCCGTTCACCTGGTCGGCTGGGCGGGTGATGACGATAACCGTGTTGGTAAGTAATTGAAGTAGCAACACGATGATGCTCGCCGCACCGAGGGGCAGCCCGAATACGGGGCTAAGTTTTGTCTCCTTGAGATTGCAGACAATGGTTGCTGCCAAGATGACAAGGCTAATAGCGCACTCTTGCCAGAATAAGATGCTTGCCCCGCACATGGCGAGCAGGATTATCTCCATGCAGAGGGTCAGAATGACGGGGGTGGCAATCGAGACAACTTTCGCGTTCACCCTCACGGCTAACCCCTCCTCGTTCCGCATTCGGGGCAGAACTTCTCGCGGCCATCGAATCGGTAACCGCATTCGGAGCAGAACTTTGCCAGTGTGCTGTTGCTTGTGGCCGGCGCGTTGTTGGTATCACCAGCCGCTGAGCTACTCACGCCGGCGCCGGCGCCGTCTATTCCGCCGGTGTTACCAATCGCCTGCGATACGGCCCCTCCAACCACCTGTCCCATAGGGCCGCTCACGCCCGTCATCATGCCGAGACCGATTCCCATGTTGGCGAACTCGCCGACGGCTTCGTTTTGCGCCATGTGTTCGGCAACGTCGAAGCCTCGTTCTTGCTGGTAGGTATAGCCCTCGATGGAGCGCTTTTGCGCTGCCGCCTGCGCGGCGATGACCGTCTGCTTCGCTTCGGTTTCTTGGTTGATGATGCCAACCTGTTGGTTGATCTGCGCTTCTTGTATGTCGGCATACTGGCGGAAGTGCAGCAGCTTAAACCGTTCGTAAACGGGGTCTCCATCGGGTTTCAAAACCGTCGTGACGAGCATTTGGGTGAGCTCGAGCCCATATTCAGCAAAATCGGGGGCAAGGTGTTCCTTCACCGCCGCAGAGAACTCTTCCAAATGCGCGTCCATCTCAAAGATGGACAGCTTCTGTTCGGTGATTGCATTGGCAAAGACGGTTTTGATTCGTGTTTGAAGGAATGCCTTGAAATAGTGCACAAAACGCCCTTGGGAAAGAACTGCTTCAGTTCCAACAATCTTGAGCAGGAGTTTCCTGGGCTCACGCACTGTCAAGGCGAGTTCGCCACATGCGCCAATCGAGAGGGGAAACCTGAATTGAGGCTCCATGAACTGAATCTTTGAGTTTGTTCCCCACGGGATGCCCATCTGCTCCACGAGATTGACGAAGTAAACCTCGGCATGGAAGGGACTGATGCCGTCAGAGGGTAGGTTTACGAGCTTGTTTATGAGGGGGAGATTTTGGGTTGTAAGTTCGTATCGGCCCGGGGCAAAGGTATCCAGAGCTTGGCCATTCAAGAAGAAAACGGCGACTTGTGACTCATGCACGATGAGTTGGGAGCCAGTATTGAAGTCCTCGGTCGGATGCTTCCAGACGATTGTTTGGTTGTCGCCCTCGTATTTGATGACGCTGATAAGTTCCATACTGTGCGCTCCCACCTGGAATTAGATACTTGGGTGAGGTTAGCGGGGGGGGGTGGCTTGTCAATGATGGTTTTATAAGCGGCGGGATTGAACGACTGGCGCGTGCTTCAATAATGGCGAGTGAGGGAGTGCACGACGCCTAAAAAGAGAAGGGTTGTTAGTACAGTCGAGTTTTGTTGGGAGCGATAGGGTGCAAACTTCACCCAAATATGGGTGTATTCTTCATTCAAAACAGGGTGTAAACTTCACCTCAAATAGGGTGTATTCTTCATACGCTGCCAATTCGACGAAGGAGCCACCATGTCTTCCCAGCTCACGGCTTTGTGCCCCGAGGGATATTGTCGCCGTCTCATTGACGATCGGCTGGCCATGCTCTTGCAGGCGTTTGGAGCCGTCGAGATTGTTGGGCCCAAGTGGTGCGGCAAGACATGGAGCGCCCTGTCGGTCGCATCGAGCGTGATTCGCCTCATCGATCGCCCCTCACGCCTTGCCGTTGAGCAGGACGTTTCTCTGGCTCTCTTGGGGGAGGCCCCTCACCTTATCGATGAATGGCAGGAGGTGCCCGAGGTTTGGGACGCCGTGCGTATGAGCGTCGACGAGGCAGCGGGATGTCGCGGGCGTTATCTGCTTACGGGATCCCACGCCCTTAAGAAAGCTGAGCGCGAGCGTGTCCGCCATAGCGGCGCGGGTCGTATCGGGCGGTTGAAAATGTCGAGCATGACGCTTGCAGAGCTTGGCTTGTCAGACGGCACGGTGAGCTTGCAGGCGCTTTTCGACGGGGAGCCCTTCGCGGCGCATGTCTGCGAAACCTCATTGCAGGATGTTGCTCGCTGGTGCTGCCGGGGAGGCTGGCCCGACGTGCTTGACCTGCCTGATGGGCTTGCCTTTGAACAGGGATCCCAATATATACAAGCGGTGCTCGATGTCAATGTTGAAGATGAAGGCCTGTCAGGCGACCTGGCTAGGAGGTTTCTTCGTTCGCTTGCCTTTAATGTCGGGCAGGCGGCAACGCGGCCAACCTTGCTCAAAGACGCGGGGATGGATGAGGCATCGGCATCTCAGGCAAATGTGCTTGACGAGTACCTGGCCTTCTTCAATCGCCTGTATCTCATGGAGGAGGTCGGTGGCTGGGCTCCGCCTATGCGTGCGAAGAACCGCGTGCGTACTAAGCCGAAGCGTTATTTTGCCGATGCGTCGTTGCCGGCTGCATTGCTGGGGGCAAATCCTGACCAGCTTATTTTTGACACCCAGACGCTCGGCATGTTGTTCGAGAACCTTGTGATGCACGATCTTTGGGCCATCATGGACTCCTATTCTGGTGTCGCAAACCGCGTGTGCTATTACCGCGATGACAAGGACCTCGAGGTTGATGCCATCCTTGAGCGCGGGGCGAAATGGGCGGCCATCGAGGTGAAGCTCAGCGACGTGAAGGTCGACCAGGCCGCCGAGTCGCTCCTTCGTCTGCGGCGCAAGGTGGTGGAGAACCCAGCCGTCCAAAACGCCGAGCCGGCGTTCATGGCGGTCATCACGGGTAAGAGCACCCTGGCGTATCGCCGCAAAGATGGCATCTACGTTATCCCGGCGGCATGTTTGACGGCATGAGGAGTGCGGGTTTTGTGCTCGGGCTGTTTTTTATCGTGTAGCGCATGGGCACGTCCGACTTCTGTCTGCCGCTCATCCCGCTCGCCTCGCCTCCCATAGATTACCCTCTTGTAAATTTGCCAAATTTTTGCTTAACAACTTCGGCGCGCTGGACTAGGATGCGCGGTATCGTTTGCGAGGCGGGCTTTGCGGATGCCTCACACGCGGGGCCGGCGCACAGCCTTGTGCCGGCGGGCAAGATGTCTTATAAGGGGGACATCGTATGTCTGCAATGAAGAATGTTGATCTGAGCCGTCGTAGCTTTATCGCCGGTGCCGCGCTGGCAGCCGGTGCCGCGGGCGTCGCTGGGGCAGTGC
>USJP01000119.1 GCA_900555105.1 uncultured Coriobacteriaceae bacterium
GTGGCGCGGCTTCAAAACGCGCGCATCGCCGCCTCAGCTGCACTGCATGCCAGCCGCATCGTGGAGGATGCCCCACACAGGCGCTTTCACCTTAGCCCGCGCTGCATACCAGCCAGTTTGCGCCACTTCAGCACATGCGGTGCCGTCTCAGCTGCGCCACATGCCATCCGCATCGTGGTGGAGGACCCCATACAGGCGTCTCCGCCTTAGCCCGCGCTGCATGTCAACCGCATCGCATGGCTCCAACGTACGTCGCTACTCTAGCCGCGCCGCACGCCAAGCCGCCCAAGCACTTCTTTTATCCCTGCACGCGATCCTGCGCATAGGCATGGTCGGGACCCCACAGGGGCACGGGGTACTCCTCGCCCATGATGTCCTTGGCAGCCAGCCAGCCCGAGACGAGGTTGTGCGACAGGTTCAGACCGCCGTAGTACTGCGCGTACATACCGTTGAAAAATCCGCCGTGGTCCAAGCCGACGACCTTCAGGCCCTCGATCCTCTTGCCCTCGGGCGTAAGGGGCGCATAGGTGTTGTCCACGCGCACGCCACCGAGCGTGGAAAGAAGCCATCCGGCCAGCTTGCAGGCATAATAAGGAGGCTCGTCGATGTTGGACAGACGCCAGGGTGCCTTGCCGTAGTCGAGGTCCCAGCCAGCCGTGGCCATCTCGTTGTAGCGCTCCACCTGCTGCAGGAACGCCTCCTTAGCCTCGGCGTCAAAGCCCATGGCGTCAGCGAGCTCCTCAAGGGTGTCACACTTGATGAGGTTGCCGTTTGCCACGTTGGGCTCGATGTATACCTCGTTCCACATGTCGGCATCGGTGCACGGCCAGAACTGGCCAAGCAGCAGGCAGTTCTTGGCACCGGGTTTGGCAACAACGCGCGAGCAGATGGTCGTGTCGAAGCTCACGACATCGTCCCAGCTAGAAGCGTCAAAGACCTGCCAGTAGAAGCCACCAGGCTGCTGGGCACCCAGGTTGAACACGACATCGTAGGGGCCGTCCTCGTTGCAGAAGCGCTTGCCGAACTGGTTCACGCGCATGAACCGGCTGCGAGCCGGGCCACCAGAAGCGATTGTCCTCGCCGCCCTGGCCGTCCCAACCGATGCCGCCGTTCGTGTCGTTGCCCGTGATGCAGCCGCGGTCGAAAATGTTGCAGCTACCAGCCATGTCATGGTCGATGTCGGCGCCCGCCCACACTGCCATCTTGATGCCGTCGCCGTTGCGACCGTTGCCGCCCATGTGGTTAGAGCAGAACTTGTGCGCCTGCACGTTGAGCTGGTCCATCATGTCCTTGTTGCCGGAGAAGCCGCCCGTGGCCAAGAACACCGCCTTGTTGGTGTTGAACTGCGTGTAGCTGCCGTCTTCCATCTGGCAGATAACGCCCGTCACCGGCGCAGCGGGGCCATCGGGCTGCACGAGCTCAACAGCGCGGGTGTTGTACAGCAGCTGGCCGCCGGCCTCGGCATAGAGCTCCAGCATGGCAGGGATTGCGATTTCAGAACCCATGGCGTTGGCGGTGGGCTCAAGCGGGGGCTTGTATGCGGTGTGCACCGAGGCAGGCGAGTAATAGGCGCCCTCGGGGAAGAACCTCTTGCAACGTGTGTCGACCATCACATCGAGACCCTTGGCCTGTATCTGCTCCTGGTACCAGTCAACAAGTGCACCGGCGTTGTAGGCCCACTGACGAATGAGGTTCTGATCGCATTTGCCCTGGTTGTAGCGGAGAAGATCCTCGACCACGAACTCCTTGTCAATCTGGATGCCCATGTCCTTCTGAATCTGGGAGTCAAGCGCGTCGATGTCGCCGGCCCACATACAGCAAGCGCCCGACTGCTCCGCGAGCACAACGTCAGCCCCGAGCTGTGCCAGGTGCAGCACCGTCACAACGCCCACGTTGCCGCCGCCCACAACCACAACGTCGTGTGTCTCCGTGTTAGAGACCTGGTCGGCAACGGAGGCAGGCTGGGCATCCCAGCGCTGCTGGGCGGCCTCGTCGGCAGCAGGTGCATCGGCGCATGCGACGGCGACGCCCGAAGCGGCAACTGCACCGGCGCCAACCGCGGCACAGTCACGAACGAACGACGAGAGACGGAAGTGTTCATGCGGGAATCCTCCTTGAATTCGGCAATGGTTCGCGGACAAGCTCGCGCAAGCGCACGTCCACGCGGTCCGAGCCCCTTGCAAACCAGTCGGCACCCCTTGGCTCGACACCCCCACTCTACCTACCAGGCAGTATTAGATACACCTAACAAAATGACCCGATTGTCTGATTCACCCTCGTCAAAAGCCTGACATTTCTCCCAATCTGTAAGGCTGAGAGTGCGATAATGCGGCCAGCCGTGGGGGCAAGGGAAGGGCGCAGAAGATGTCAAAGCAGGACACATGCCTGAGTGTGGTGGAAGCACTCGACGCGCTCATGCGGGTCACCTCGATCGACCGCGTGAAGGTGACCGAGCTGTGCCGCGACGCCGGCATCTCGCGCGCCACCTTCTACGAAAACTTCCAAGACGTGTACGCCGTTGCCACCTGGATGTGGGACCACCTCATGCAGACAAGCCTCTATCAGGCCGGCCTCACGCTCAGCTGCTACGACGCCCACCTGCGCAAGTTTGAGGTGCTGCAGCAGCACCGCGACTTCTTCGTCAACGCCATGCGCATCGTGGGCTACCCCTCCATCTGCCAGCATGGGGGCAGGCGCATGGCCGACCACATGGAGCACGTTTTCGCCATCAAGACCGGCCGAGACTTCACGCCCGACGAGGCCCTGCAGCTGGAGTTCTTCATCACCGGCGCTAAGCACATGACCCGCCATTGGGTCGAGCGCGGGATGGTGGAACCTCCCCAACAGATGGCGCGCCTGTTCACCAGCTTCGTGCCCGCATTCATGCTCGAGTACCTGGAGCCCACGGAGGAGAGCAGATAAACAAGCGCCTGGAAACTCGCACCAATTGTGCGCGAAAGAAGTCCTCTCTGTTAATTCCGAGCGTGCGACTGGGTTATATCAATCCCTGGGTTATATCAATCCATTATTAAGTATTCTTGTTTGTTACGCTAAATCGGAATACCCATAAGAAAGAAGCACGGACGTGAATACTCTCATTAAGCGATATACCGACGTTCCTCTCATCCTGAGAATCGTCATCGGCATGGTCATCGGCATCGCGTTGGCCCTCGCAGCACCTGGCATCTCTTGGATCGGCACGCTCGGCTCGCTTTTCACCACCGCGCTCAAGGCTATCGCCCCCATCCTGGTCTTCTTCCTCGTGATTGGTGCGCTGTGCACCGCCCGCTCTGCAGGCAACATGAAGACGGTCATCTGCCTCTACATCGTGAGCACCCTCGTCGCGGGCGCCCTGGCCGTGGTCGCCAGCTACCTCTTTCCCAGCGAGCTCGTGCTCACGGGTGTCGACGCCGCCGACGCGACCGGCGCACCCCAGGAGCTGAGCAGCGTCATCGTCGCGCTTCTGACCAACGCGCTCTCCAACCCCGTTGACGCCCTCGCCAGCGCCAACTACCTGGGTGTTCTTGTGTGGGCGGTCTTTATCGGCATCGCACTACGCAAGGCAAAGTCCACCACCAAGGACCTGCTGCAGGACGCCGCCAAAGCCGTGACCACCGTCGTGCGCGGCGTCATCGAGTGCGCCCCCTTCGGCATCCTCGGTCTCATCTACAGCAGCGTCTCCACCTCGGGCGTCGAGATCTTCACCGTGTACGGCCACCTCGTCGCAGTGCTGGTCGCCGTCATCCTCGTCGTGGCGCTCGTCACCAACCCGCTCATCGTGTTCCTTGCCTGCCGCGTCAACCCCTACCCGCTGGTGCTTCGCTGCCTCAAGGAGTCCGCCGTCATGGCGTTCTTCACCCGCAGTTCCGCTGCCAACATTCCCGTGAACATGAAGCTCTGCCAAGACCTGGGACTCGACGAGGATAACTACTCCGTCTCCATCCCGCTGGGCGCCACCATCAACATGGCCGGCGCCTCCATCACCATCGCCATCATGACCATGGCGGCATGCAACACGCTGGGCATCGTGGTCGACCCCGTGCTTTCAATCATGCTGTGCATCATGGCTGCTATCGGCGCCTGCGGCACCTCGGGCGTTGCCGGCGGTTCGCTCATGCTCATCCCGCTTGCCTGCTCGCTCTTCAGCATCGACCCCGCCATCTCCGCGCAGGTCGTGGCCGTGGGCTTCATCATCGGCGTGATCCAGGACTCCTGCGAGACGGCACTCAACTCCAGCTCCGACGTGGTGTTCACTGCTGCGGCCGAGCTGAGGGCACGCCGTCGCAAGGGCCTTTCCTGCGAGCTTCCCATCCGCGAAGAGGATCGCACCCACGGCATCCACCTCGACGGCGCGGCCGCCGTGCCCTCGGTGGACCCCACGTTCGTCGAAAAGGGACCGAGCACCAAGTAGCGCCTCGTGAATGCGGGCGGCACCGAAACAAGCGGTGCCGCCCGTTTTTTTGGGCGCAGCAAAGGCAAAGCGCAGGGCGGCGTAAGGCGATACGGTTGCCAGCGCATCACCGCGAGGTCGACGGCACTGCAGGCCAGCCCCCAGACCTCTTGCGCCATCGCAAGACCTGATAGGGCGGCAAAGAAAGCCGATGAGAATCAGCACGCTTTCTTCACTGCCATTACCAAACCTGGATGCGCCACGGCCCATCAGCACCGCCCTTCCCCGCGTCATCGCAAAACCGCCTCCCAACCGCTCACCCCCATACAAGCCACCCTCACATCTCGCGGGTATACTCATGCGCAGTGCGCAAGACCCGCTAAGGAGGTAGCTATGTACATTCCCTCTATTCGTCCCGGTCGTATCGCTAGCACCATTGCGGCCGCCGTCATGACGGCCTCCCTTGTTGTCGCGCCCGCCTACGCCGACTCGCGCGTCGTGGTCACAATCGGCGCCGACCTCACACCCGCCCAAAAACAAACCGTCATCGACTATTTCGGCTCGAACATGAATGGTGCCGACATCATCTACGTGACCAACGCCGATGAGCACGCCCACCTCGACGGCTACATCCCCAACGAGCAGATCGGCAACGCCACCTACAGCTGCGCGCTCATCTGCCCCACCACCTCGGGAGGCATCCGCGTGCGCGCGGCCAACCTGAACTACGTCACCGCCGACATGCTGGCCTCGGCCTTGTCCTCGGCGGGCGTGCGCAACGCCGACGTCATCGCCATCTGCCCCTTCAAGGTGGCGTGCTGCTCGCCTATGAGACAGCCACCGGCCAGCCACTCGACCAGACGAAGAAGGACGTCGCCACCCAGGAACTCGTGGTGACCCAGACCATATCCAACCAGGTAGGCCCCGACGCCGCCACGCTCATCGTGAACGACGTGAAGGCCAACGTCATCATGAACAACGTGACCGACGAGAGCCAGATCGACGCCATCGTCGAGACCACGGTGAACAACGTCGTGAACAACACGACGATCAACAACGTGGACAACTCTACAACGGTTGTCGACAACTCAACGACGGTCATCGACAACTCGACCGTCAACGTCACCGAGGTCACCGTCAACAACAACCCCTCGGGCCTTACCGACGAGGACATCGCCGCCTTGAAGGAACTTGCGAAGAGCTACGCGCAGGCGGGTTACAACTACGACGACATGGCCGAGACGCTCAACACTGTATCGCAAAACGCCTCGGCCTCCTCCGGCATCGCCGACCCGATGGCCAAGGAGCTCGCCGATGCCGCCGAGTCCGCTGCGAAGGACAACGGCGCTGGTAGCGCAGGCGATGCGGGCGCGAAGGCAGACGACGCGGGCGCCACGACGGGGACCGCAGGCACGCA
>USJP01000120.1 GCA_900555105.1 uncultured Coriobacteriaceae bacterium
AGCACGCGGGCCCGCCCCTGGGCTACACCGTCATCTGCGAGCGCGTCGGGCTGCCCCTGGTCACCAGCGTCCTCTCCATGCGAGGCAACCTGACCCCGGAATACGGCGCCACAAGCCGGGACGACCTTTCCATCAGCCGCGGTACCAGCACCCTCTGCACGCAAGGCATCCTGCCCCGGTACAACACCACCAGCGGCAGCGACCTTCCCTCCGGCCGCAGCGCCAGCGTCTCCTGCACGTCCGTCTACCTGCCCGCCTGCACGTACGGCAGCCTTCCCTTCAGCTGCAGCGTCGGTGCTTCCTGCACACCTGACGCCTTCCTCCCACGTCTGCTCGCCGGCCATGTCGGCCTGCTCGCCAAGGCCCTGCCCCACATGCACGCCCTCCACCATCTCCAGGCTCTCGGGCTTGCGGGCGCGGACCTTGACCGTCTCGCCGCGGCCCCAGCTCTGGCGCACGAGCTCCACGCGCTCCGAGCACAGAGCGGCCAGAAGACGCCAGGTCACGGCAAACAGCTCGGGCTCGGAGTCGAGCGCCGAGAAGAACTCCTCGGAGGGCGCGGTGGAGAAGCCGCCCAGGCATGCCGAGCGCTCCTCCTCAAGCACGCGGTTCGTTGCGCGGGCCGCGTCGCCGAACGTCTCGCCCTGCAGCACCAGGCGTGCCTCGTAGGCAAACGTAAAGCCAAGGTTTTGGTTCACGCCCACGAACATGAGCGCGACGTGACCGTTCACTGCGTTGTAGGAGGGGTAGACGAAGACCTCGTCGACCACGATGTTGTAGAGCGTGACGTTGAGCTTGCGCACGTCGAGCGCCACGCAGCCCGGGAAGAAGTCGAACACGCCTGCCAGCGACACCGACTGGATGAACCCAGGCTCGGAGTCGAACGCCACGGCCGTGGCGCCCTCGGAGAACTCCACGCAGGCACTGTTGTGCTCCCAGGTGCGCATGAGCTCGGGATAGACAAAGGGTGACAGGTCGTCGAACTCCTTGCCCTGCTCGTCGAAGTCGCGCACGGCCATCTCATGCTGGAAGGTGAGGCACGGCTGCAGCACAAGGCTGCCGAAGGTGGCATCGGCCACCTCGACCTCTCCCTGACGCGCTATCTCATTGATTGCCTGGATGCCTTCGTCGCTCCACCAGGGCCCCATGCTCACCTTGAGCTGGCGGGCCAGGCGGTCGCCGAAGGTTTTTCCCTTCTTCTTAGCCACCTAGCAGTCCACCTTGAAGCTGCACGAGCACAGGCCGCCATGGTCGAGCGCGATGACGCCCTCCTGGCCCAGGCGGCAATACAGGCCCGCCACGCGCCCGTTGTACTGGTAGAAGCCCGGCATCGACTGCCAGCTCTCCACGCGGCAGGGGTCCTGTCCCTCCGCATACTCAGGAAGCACGATGTCGACGTGCGCAGGCTGGTAGAACTCCTGGGCGATATAGCCGCGGTCGAGGTTGTCGCGCACCGTACGCTCCCAGCTCTCCTGGTCGAAGTCAACGCCGGGATAGACGCCGTGCGCACCGTAGTCGTCCTCGGGCTTCACGATCCAGGCGTTCTTGTGCTGAAGCACGTCGTCAAGGTCAAGCGCGGCGTTGTCGGCGCGCAGGCGATAGGTGCGCGGCACCGTGCGATCGATGAAGGCGCACTCCTCAGGCGTGAGGAAAGCGCGGGTACGCTCGTCAAACAGCGCGACGTTGACCATCTTGGAGTGCACGACGGTGGTACGGAAGTGGCCGATGAGGCAGACCTTGCCCGCGGCAACGGCGTCGATGAGCGCGTCGCACTCACCGGGGTGCTGCAGGATCTCGCTCGTGACAGCACGACGGTAGATGGCATGGATCTGGGTGCCGTCGGCCGGGTCGATGAGCCTCTCGCCGTCGAACTCGAAACTGCGCACGTCCACGAAGCGGGCGGGGATGCCCGCGCGCTCGAAGGCGGCGATAAAGCGGTTGAAGTCGCTGAACACGCCCGACTCGGCGAAGTCGGTCACGCAAACGTTGGGCACTGGGGCGCTGGCAAAGCGGTCGGAGCGGTATACCTGCATGAACGCCTCGACCCAGCTGTCGAAGAGCTCGAACTTCTCCACGCGCCTGCCCTGGGCGAAGCGGGCGAAAGCCGGGGTCTGCTCAAGGGCGCTGGCCAGCACCAGGTCGCGCGACATGGCGCCCGACCCATCGGTGTTGAACTCGCAAAACTTGTACGACAAGTCGTCCTCGTTGAGGAACAGGTCGAAGCGGCCCATGGGCAGCTTCTCGTCGTAGCCGCAGGGCAAAAGGATGAGGCGCTTCACTTCCTCGGGGAAGCAGAACAGGTCGCGATAAGCGGGGTCTTCCACATAGCGTGCGATGACCTTGGAGAGGATGGTGTGGATCTGCGTGCAGGTGTCCTGCAGGAAGGCCACGTCAGCGGCATTGAAGAGATAAGGCACGTAGGGGAAGCGAGCGGGAGCCCCGTGCACCCAGATGTCGGATTGCTCCACGAAATCGAGCGCGGCGCGGCGGCCCGGCAGGTCGCCGTCGAGGTCGCGGATGGCTTGGATGTACGCTGCGCGCTCTTCTTTCATGTGTGCTCCTCCTGATATGGCCTGCTACATGGCATCGCCCATAAACAACAACGCGCCGCCCCTGCCCATGCGGTCAAGGACGGCGCGTGTGCCACGGGGCATGCCGCGCCCGTTGCTGTGTTAGTCCAGCTCGATCTTCTTGACGTCCTTGCGGTGCGTGGGACGGTAGACCGAGAACTTGTGACCGATGACCTGCACGGGCTCAGCGCCGGTGCGGGCGCACAGCTCGTCGCAGGCCTCGCGGGCCGTGAGCTCAGAGGCGTCCAGGACCGAGCACTTGATGAGCTCGCGGGCCTCGAGGGCCTCGTTTGCCTGGGCGATGAGGCCCTCGTTGATGTTGGACTTGCCCACGATGAGCACAGGCTCCATGTTGTGTACCATGCTGCGCAGGTGCTTGCGCTGCTTAGCGGTGAGTGCCATAGGCGGTTCGCTCCTAAAAGGAAAGTGCTGAAAAAACCAAACGCAAATCGCCAAATTATTGCAAATTCTGGACGAGTTTTGTCACTGCAGAAAGCATGTGCATAAATACGCTACCCTTTTCGCGGAAAAATGTAGAACAATGCGCGCCATATGCGACTGGAGAAGGAGGAGCCATGGCAAATTTCACTGCAACGAAGGAACAGCACGCAAAACTCGAGGCTTTGAGGGCCCATCTCAAAAGCCTTGACGCCGTCGCGGTGAGCTTCTCGGGCGGCGTGGACTCGACGCTGCTTCTTGCCGTGGCCCACGAGCAACTCGGCGGGGGCGTCATCGCCGTCACCGAGACCAACGCGCTCTACCCGCAGCGCGAGACCGACGAGGCAATCGCCTTCTGCCAGGCCCGCGGCATCGAGCAAGTGCTCATCTCTCACGACGCCGAAGGAGTCGAGGGCTTCAGCCACAACCCCAAAAACCGCTGCTACCTGTGCAAGCGCGACCTGTTCGCACACCTCAAGGAGACGGCCGATGCCAAGGCCGCGCAGATGGGCCTCATCGAGGCGGGCGCCCACATTGCCTGCGCGGAGGGCTCCAACGTCTCCGACCTCTCCGACTACCGCCCGGGATCGGCGGCCGTGAAGGAAGCCGGCGTGCTAAGCCCGCTGCTTGAGGCCGGCCTCACCAAGCAGGACATCCGTGACCTGTCGCGCGAGATGGGCCTACCCACCTGGGACAAGCCCTCGTTTGCCTGCCTGGCCAGCCGCTTCGTCTACGGCGAGCTCATCTCCAACCCGCTGCTGGAGCGCGTGGACAAGGCCGAGCAGCTCCTTATCGACGCAGGCTTTCGCCAAGTGCGCGTGCGCATGCACGACAAGGGCGAGATGGCCCGCGTGGAGGTAGAGCCCGAGCGCGTCGGCGCGGTGTTCGACTTTTTGCGCAACGGCGGCACACAAGCCCTTCACGAACTGGGATTCAAGCACGTCTCAATCGACATGGATGGCTACCGAACTGGCTCCATGAACGAATAAAATACCTGGTAATCGTACGTATATCAATTTTTTCAATAGCTAGTTTGCAATAATACGTAGCTTTCGAGTTGCCCACGAGACGCTAGACTGCGTAGCCACCTTGAGGACGACCCCCGCAAGCCCCCACACGCGGGCTTCGAGATACACGAAAGCGAGACCGCAATGGCAAAGAAGAAGCTGCCCTACGACCAGAAATACTACGACCCCGAGATCGAGTGCATGCCCCGCCCCGAGCTCGAGCAACTCCAGCTCGAGCGCCTGAAGGAGATGGTGCGTTGGTCCTACGACAACGCCCCCTATTACAAACAGGCCTGGGACGAGGCCGGCGTGAGCCCCGAGGACATCCACACGCTCAAGGACATCGAGAAGTTCCCCTTCATCGACAAGAAGACCGAGCGTGAGACCCAGGGTGTAGGCTCCTTCTTCGGCGGCCTGTGCGCCGTGCCCGAGGAGGACGTCGTCTTCATGGCCACCAGCTCGGGTTCGACCGGTGTGCCCACGATGAGCCCGTTCACCCAGGAGGACTTCGACCTGTGGCAGGACACCGAGGCGCGTCTGTTCTGGCAGGCCGGCATGCGCCCCACCGACCGTTACGTCCACGGCCTCAACTTCGCCCTCTACGTGGGCGGCCCCGACGTCATCGGCGCGCAGAACCTGGGTGCCACGGCCATCTGGGTGGGTGCCGTGCCCTCCGACCGCCTGCTCTTCGTGCTGAAGCACTACCAGCCCACCATCATCTGGACAAGCCCGTCCTACGCCTGGCAGCTGGGCAACAAGGCCATTGAGAAGGGCCTCGACCCCAAGACAGACTTCAACATCCACACCATCATCGTCGCAGGCGAGCCCGGCGGCTCCATCGCTACCACGCGCAAGGCCATCGAGGATCTGTGGGGCGCCAAGCTCGTGGACTTCTTCGGCCTGTCCGACATCTACGGCGCCTGCGCGGCCATGTGCGAGGCCAAGGACGGCCTGCACATCGTGGAAGACCAGATCCTCGTGGAGACCGTGGACCCCGCGACGGGCGAGGTGCTCGAGCCTGGCTCGCGCGGCGAACTCGTCTACACCACGCTGTGCAAGAAGGCCCGCCCGATGATCCGCTTCCGCTCCGGCGACATCGGCTACGTCTCCACCGACACCTGCAGCTGCGGCCGCACCCTGGCCCGCATCCACATCCAGGGCCGCAAGGACGAGATGTTCATCGTCGGCGCCGTCAACGTGTTCCCCACCGACGTCGAGTACGTAGTGCGCGCCGAGCCCGGCCTCACCGGCGAGTACCGCATCCGCGTGTATAACGAGAACTTCACCACCCGCTACGAGGTGAGCGTGGAGCGCTCCTCGGGCATCGAGGACTCCTACGAGGAGATTGCCCGCCGCGTGGAGAACGCCCTCAAGACCCACACCGGCGTGCGCCCCGCAAAGGTGCTCGTGTTCGACGAAGGCAAGCTCAACGTCTCCAGCGAGCACAAGGCATCCCGCTTCATCGACGAGCGCAACAACTAAGGAGGGCTCACCATGGCTCAGAAATTCGCCGTCTCCGGCCAGCACTACCTGTTCGACGTGCAGGCGTTCGCCCACACCATCCTCGCCCTGGGCGGCGAGGAATACTCCTACGCCCTGCGCGACCGCACCACGCGCGGCGTCATCTCCGACGTCGTGGAGGGCCGCAGCGAGGTCGGCGTGCTCATGCGCAACACGCGCACTGCTGCCGACATCGACCGCGAGATCGAAGCCGCGGGTCTGGAGTTCCACGAGCTCGCGACCTCGAAGCCCCGCGTGGCGCTGCCCGCGAGTCACCCGCTCTCC
>USJP01000121.1 GCA_900555105.1 uncultured Coriobacteriaceae bacterium
TCGTGAGGTCCTTGTAATCCTTGCAGGCGAACTCGCAGGTCTTGCAGCCAGTGCAGCGGCTCGCGTCAAAGAAGAATCCGTACTGTGCCATGTTTGCTCTCTCCTCTCCGATTGCTCGTCGCCGCTAGGCCTTGGTGACCTGGCAGATGTTGGTGTGCTGGGGGTTGCCCTTGGCAAGGGGGCTGGGGCGCAGCGTGGTGAGGGTGTTGATGGAGCCACCCTTGTCCACACGGTCGCCATTCATGTCGGCGTCGTGCCAAGCACCCTGCGAGATGCAAACCACGCCGGGGGTGGTGCGGCCGGTGACCTTAGCCAGCAGCTCGATCTCGCCAAACTGGTTCTTCACGCGGATGGTGTCGCCCTGAGCGATGTCGCGCTCCTCGGCGTCGACCGGGTTGATCCAGGCCTCCTGGGGGTTGGCTGCCTTGAGCTGCTCGTCGAAGCCCCAGCTGGAGTGCAGGCGGCCGCGATAGTGGAAGCCGGAGCACACGAGCGGGTACTCGTCGGTCGTGGTCTCGACGCCGTACCACTCGGTGGCGTACACAGGCACGGGGGCAACAAAGTCGTCGTCGGCGAACTCGTGGGTCTGGATGTACTGGTCAAGAGCCTCGGAGTAGATCTCAATCTTGCCGGAGGGAGTCTTGAGGGGGTTGGCCTCAGGGTCGGCGCGGAAAGCTTCGCAACCAATGCGAGGCTTCTCGGACTTCTGGGTCACAACACCCAGGTCGCGGAACACCTCGAGCGGGGGAAGCTCGGGCTTCTCCTCGCGGGCAGCCTCGTACAGGGAGTCAATCCACTCACGCTCAGTCTTGCCCTCGGTGAACTCCTCGCCCACACCCATGAGCTCGGCCAGCTCGCTGACCCACTCATAGTTGGTCTTGCGCTCAAACTTGCGCTCCTCGAGGCAGGGCGAGCCGCAAATCATGTACGCGTCGTCCTCGCCCGTGTCGATCATGGAGTCCTGCTCGAAGCGGAACATGTCGGGCAGGATGATGTCGCAGTACTTCAGCGAGTCGCACATCACGATGTCGACGCCCACGACAAACTCGCACTTAGTGTCGTCGACCATGACATCGTGCACGTGGTTGATGTCGGAGTTCTGGTTGGTGATGCAGTTGCCGGCGTAGTTCCACACGAACTTGATGTTGGTGTCGAGCTTCTCCTTGCCCTTGACACCGTCGGCAACCCCGGTCATCTCGGTGCCGTGGTCGATGGCGTCGACCATGGAGAACACGGAGATCTTGGTCTTCACGGGGTTGTCACCAGCAGGCAGGCTCTTGAGACCGACGCTCGAGCGGGACTCACGCAGGCCGGTGCTCGTGCCAGGAAGGCCGATGTTGCCCGTCAGAATCGGAAGCATGCAAATGGAGACGGCAGTCATCTCGCCGTTGGCGCGGCGCTGCGGACCCCAACCCTGACCGACATACAGGCTCTCGGCGTTGGCAATCTTGTCGGCAAGCTCACGAATGCGCTCGACGGAGATGCCGCAAATGGGAGCCGCCCACTCGGGGGTCTTCTCCACCATGTCGTAGCCGGTGCCCATGATGTAGTCGGTGTAGGACTTGTTCTGGCCCTTGGCGCTCTCAGGCATCGTGGACTCGTCGAAACCGACGCAGTAGGTGTCGAGGAACTCGTGGTCGACCTGGTCGTTCACAATGAGCTCATGAGCGATGGCAGAGCACAGAGCGGCGTCGGTACCAGGGTTGATGGGCTGCCACTGAGCGGAATGGCCCATGGCGGAGTCACTCATGCGGGGGTCGATGATGATAACCTCACCCTTTGCGTTCTCACGCATGCGGACCCAGTCGTGGTGCGAACCAGCGCCACCCTGGCGCGTCTCAACGGGGCTGGAACCGAACATGAGGACGAGGTCGGCATCAGCCGCCGCACTCGTGGAAGAGGCAGGAGAGCCGCCCCACATGTAAGGCGAAATCCAGGAAATCTCAGCGGTAGAATAGCTACCGTAATAGCCAAGGCTGCCACCGAGCAGGTTCATGAGCCTGTTGATAGGGCGAGCCGTGGTGGCAGAGACACCCGTCGCGTAGTTGATGTACACAGCCTCGTTGCCATAGGTGTCGATGGTGTACTTCAGCTTCTCGGCGATGGTCTGAAGGGCCTCGTCCCAGCTGATCTGCTCGTACTGGCCGTCGCCGCGCTTCGTACCCTCAACGCGCTTCATGGGGTAGTTGATACGGTCGGGGTTGTTCATCCAGCGACGGTAGCTGCGACCACGCAGGCAGGCGCGGGGCTGCGGGTCATCGAGGTCGTTGGTGGGGTTGCTGTAGGTGTCGACCCACAGAACCTCGCCGTCCTTCACATGGAACTTAAGCGCGCAGCGACCGGGGCAGTTAATGGCGCAGTGGCCCCAAACCTCGGTGACGCCCTCCTCGTAGGCTGCGGCCTCATCGGCCTTGGAGAACGTGGGGGCGCTTGCGGCACCTGCGGCTGCAAGGCCGGCGAGCACGCCGCTCGTGGCGACGAAGGATCGCCTTGAGATTGCGCAATCTCGAGCCATAGTTGTTCCTCTCTCTCCTTGTGAACACATCCCCGTCATCCGACGGGGCTCCCTTGCGCTCCCAAACGTTGGCAGAACCGGGCGCGTAGACATGGTCACACGCGCCGCGCTGCACCAAGCGCTTGGGTCGACGATTACACCTTATCGCCCACTGTATCCACCTTGTCACATACTGTGGGTGACAACCATGATTCTCCCTGGTAAAAAGGCGTGGTATGATATTTTATGAAACACATGCGCACCGCCCGGGCGGGCCCTTGGGAAAACCCGACCGACCGTCCCGATGCGCGATACCGCAAGCAGATTTCTCGGCGCCAAGCCACCGCGCCATTGCACAGGGGAGTAGGTGAGACATGCGCGGGCTCGACTTTGCGCTCAACGACATATGCCTGGCAGCGTTCACCACACTCGCCCCCGGAGCGACGCTCGCCTATGTCGTGCTTGCCTGCACGCTGCTTCTCGGCAAGCTCGACAGCCGCCTGCGTCAGCGCATCGAGAGCTGGCTCATCGTGCCGCTTGCCGTGGCAACCGTGGGGCTCGTGGCATCAGCCACCCATCTGGGAACGCCGAGCAACGCCCTGTACGTCTTTCGCACTGTCGGTTCGTCTCCCCTGGCAACCGAGGTGTTTTCCGCCGTGCTCTTCTTGGGAACGTCGTGCTCATACTGGCTCGGGTGCATCTATATTGAAGGGCGTAAGGCACTGCGCAGCCTGTGGCTTCTTGCCAGCATCGCCGCGGCCGTCCTCTTCATTGCCGGCACGGACCTCGCCTACGCAATGCCCACGGTCATCACATGGGACACGGTCCTCGCTCAAGCCATCCTGCCCTGCACGGCACTTGCCTGCATGACGCCGCTCGCGCTTCTTATATATACCTGTTCGGGATATACGAGCAAAGTCGGGCTCATGCGCATCCTTGCAGGCATCTCGCTGGTTTCAACCGCCGCCTCCTGCACTCTCATGGCAATGCAGCACATGGAGCTCGGCACGCAACGCAACGCCTTTGGGACGGCTGCCGAACTCGTGCCGCTCTACCCGGCCGCAATCGCCTTGTTCGGTGTCTGCCTTGTGGTGGCGAACCTTGGAAGCCTGCACGCCATGCGTCCATTGGCGGCGCAGGGCCTCGCCCCCGAAACGGCGGATGAAAAGGCCAGTGCCGGCCGAACCGGTCGGAACCGCTGTGATTCAACAGCACCCACCCCCAGCACGACCAGCCAAAACTCCGACACTCCGACGGCACACCTCGACCCCACCGCGAGAACCACACCCAATCGCTTCTCGCCCATCGAACGCAAGGTTATTTTCAAGCTTGTGGCCATGTGCGCCCTCGCCTACGCCGGTACGTTCGTGGTGCGCTTCTGCTTCTACTGCTTCCATATGACTTCGGGGGTGGTGTAGCGTGACCACCGCGCTCTCGATACGTTTGGGAGTAGCCGGCTGGGGCTTTGCCCTCTTCCTGGCCGTCAACGCCGTGCAAGTGTGGGGCGGCGTCTTCCCTTTCCTGCCGCTCGAGTTCCAGACCGTCTCGGTGACGCTGTCGTTCTACGCCTCGCAGGCCGCGGCGTCGGTGGCGACCTACATCGCCTGTCTGGCGGGCGCTTACCGCTCCCCCATGTTGACGACCCGCGTGATGCCCAAACTCGCCGCCCCGCCCATGATCGCAGGCTGCCTCGCCCTCATCGCGGCCATGTACGTGCACTCACAAGTCGCCATCTACCTGGTTGTATGCTCAGGAATTCTGCAAGGTTTGGGAAGCACGAGCATGGCGCTGCTGTGGCAGAGGACGTTTTCTTCCTGCGATGACGAGCGCGGCGGGCTGCTACTCGTCTTGGGGACCGGCCTGAGTGCGCTTATCTATTTCGCCCTGTACATCTGCCCCGTGGCCGTAACCGCCTACCTGGTGCCCCTGGTGTTTCTGCCACTGTGCGCGGCGTCTCTCACGGTGTCCACGCGCAGGGTCGACCTCGACCAGCCTATGTTTGCCGACGTGCCGCGCGAGCATCCCAAGGTTTATCGGCGCTTTGCGCGCGACTACTGGCGCAGCGCCTTGTCGGCCGGAGCCGTGGGTTTTGTAGCAGGCATTATGCGCGCTGTCGCACTGGCCGACGTCACGGCCGGAGACGTCGTCAACATGGCGAGCATGCTGGGTGCCCTGTTGCCGGCCACAGTCGTGCTGTGGCTTTGGCGAGGGTTGTCGTTTCATCTGAGCATGCGCAAGGCATACCGATGGGCGTTTCCCCCGCTCACGTTGGCCGTTGTCGCAATGCCGTTTGCTGGGGGCATGACGTACCTCGAGGCGTTTGCCGGCGCCATGTACGCCGTGTACGCCTTCGTCCAGATGGTCCTGCTCATCCAATGTGCCCAGGCATCGCGCGACCGAGGCATGTGCCCTATCGTGACATACGCGTTCTGCTCGGGAATCATGCATGTCATGCACTTCGCCGGGTTCCTCTGCGGCTGGGCAACAGGCCTGGCAGACGGCTTGGACGTGTTGCAGCTTTGTCAGGCGTCGCTTTTGGCCGTATGGGTGCTCGGACTTGTTTTGTTCTGCATCTGGGTGCGGCCGAACCAGGGGGCAGCAGGCAAAGACCGCAGCCCCGATGCCATCGAGTTCGTGTCGCTGAGCCCAGCTACGCCAAAGCCAAGCAAGGCCGAAGCCCCGATGGACGAGCCGGAAGACCAAGAGGCTCCGCTCAACCCGCTTGAAATTCCCGTGCGCCCCGTGCTCGACCGCGTGACGAAGCAGTACGAGGCAATCCGCCTAGCCTTCAGGCTCTCCGACCGCGAGACCGAAGTCATGGAGCACATCGCACGCGGCGACACCGTAGCGCGCATCGCCGAGAAGCTCGGAGTCTCCGAGAACACCGTGCGCACCCACACCAAGCGCGTCTACACCAAGCTGGGCATCCATTCCAAGCAGGAGCTCGGTGACCTCGTGCAGTCGTTCGAGCCGCTCAAGGTACGCTAAGGCGCGGGCGCAGTCGCCCGCCCAACACGCACGCATCCCATTCTCCTACCACGCCTTCGAAAGGAAGCAGCATGACCGATACCGTCAAGAATCAGGCAAACACCGAAGAGTTGGCACCCCAGGCCAGCGCAGACGTTAGCCACATCAGCGTCGACTCGTCGGCGACCCAGGCCGACGCCGTCAGCGTCGAGGACCAGCAGGCCCAACTCGAGCAGGTCGCCTTCATCGGCGATGTGCTCGCACCCTTCTTCCTGCAAGACCCGCTCACCGGCAGCGCCGGCCCCTCGTTTGCCGCCATGGCGGCGCTCGACCCCG
>USJP01000122.1 GCA_900555105.1 uncultured Coriobacteriaceae bacterium
TTCAGGTGGTGCAGGTCGACGACCATGCCCGTGCCCATTACGTTTACCACGCCCTCGCGCAGTATGCCGGAGGGCAGCAGATTCAGTATAAATTCGCCGCGCTCGTTTATTACGGTATGGCCGGCGTTGTTGCCGCCCTGGAAGCGCACCACGTAATCATAGTCGCTGGAGAGAAGGTCGGTAATCTTACCCTTGCCTTCATCGCCCCATTGAGAACCGACAAGAACAGTTGCGGGCATGGTTGCTCTTTTCGCATCAAGGCCGGGCACATGCGCACCTCGGCCGACATACAGACGAAAAGATTATAACCGCGCAGGAGCCCCAACAATGGGCAGGGCGTGCGTCGGCGCAATCTATGCGCAAGCTCAATACCACTTGCCCACGTTAGATTACCCCTCGTGGAGGGCCAGGTTGCGAAACGCGGTACGGTCGGCGATGAACGCAAGCGGCACCGTCACGCCCGAGCGACCTGCACGGTTCTTTGCAACGATGACGTTGGCAGTGCCCAGAGGCGGCCTTTCATGACGCTCGTCGGCCGCCTCTTCCTCGGAAAGGGAACGGTCGAGGAACATGACCGTGTCGGCGTCCTGCTCGATTGCGCCGGACTCACGCAGGTCCGCCAGGACCGGTCGCTTGTCGGGGCGCTTGTCGACCTCGCGGTTAAGCTGCGACAGAGCAATGACGGGAACCTTGAGGTCCTTGGCCAGAACCTTGAGGGCACGGGAAATCTCACCCACGGCGGTAGACATGGAGTCGTTCTTGTTGCGACCGACAGGCTCGATGAGCTGCAGGTAGTCGACGATGATGAGACCATGGTCCTTTCCGTGCAGCAAACGGCGTGCCTTAGTGCGAATCTCGATGACGTTGGTACCGGCCGTATCGTCGATGGTTATATCGATGTTGTTGAGGCGCTCGGACGCCTCAAAGATGGCCGGCCACATCTCGTCGGGGACATTACCGGAACGCACGTCCTCGTTTGAGACGGCAGCCTCCGAACAAATCAGACGGGTCGCGATCTCAGAGCCACTCATCTCGAGCGAGAAGAAGAGTACGCTGACGCCCGCTTTGGCGGCATTGAGGGCAAGCGAAAGAGCAAACGAGGTCTTACCAACACCGGGTCGAGCGCCCACGACATTGAGTGAGCCGGGTCGCATGCCCATCAAGATCTTGTCAAGCATGTCGAAGCCCGTCGCAACACCGGCAGTGTGACCACGGTTGAGGGCGATTTCCTCAATCTCGGCGTACGCCTCTTGCACGAAGTCGCCCAAGGGACGGGCATTCGAAGATACCTGTTTATCGGTAACGGTGAGCAGGAGCTCCTCAGACTGGCGCACGATGTCTTCGATGTCATCAGGTGGAGCGTCAAACGCAAGTGCCGTGATGGAGGTCGAGGCAGCAATAAGCCTACGCAGAATGGCGTCGCGCTTGACGATGTCGGCATGGTGGCGCCAGTTGACTAAAGCAAAGGAGTTGTTGGCAAGGTCGACAATGAACGCGGGGCCTCCCACTCGGGCAAGGTCACCTGATGCGGCAAGGTACTCGGTAAGAGAGACCTGATCGATAGGGATGTCGCGACGGTGCAGCTCGAGAATGGCTGCGAAGACCGTGCGGTTGGAGGGACGGTAAAAATCGTCGACTTGAAGCTTGAACGCCAATTCAGGCGTGACCTCGGCCGATAGAATCGCCGCAGCAAGAACGGCAGCCTCGGCTTCGGGACTTTGCGGGAGCGGATTTCCACCTGTAAGGCGCGGATCGTTCTCGTTAATGTCCATCGAAGCAGCTCCTCCTCAATGCTCGTCGTTTCATATCTTACGCCAGCGGCACTCACCGTGTGCGAACTCTTGATTGTAGTCGTGAACCCGATGGCGGGCATCCCCGTCCTTGGTCGCGCATGAAAAAAGGGACACCGACACGTCGGCGTCCCTTTGTCAAAGCTATGCGCAGAGCAGAGCCGATTTACTCGGCGTCAGACTCCTCGGCAGCCTCGACCTCAGCCTCAGCGGCCTTGGCCTCAGCAGCAGCAGCGTCGATGGCAGCGAAGCCAGCGGCGTTGTTGACCTGAACCTCGATGTTGGCGACGATGTCGCGATACAGCGAGATGACAGCCGTGTGCGAACCAGCCTCCTTGACGGGGCGCAGGTCGATACGGTGACGGTCAACCTCGAGGCCACACTGGGCCTGGAGAGCCTCGGAGACCTGGGCAGCGGTGACAGAACCGAAGAGCTGGCCCTCGTCGCCCAGACGGACCTCGATGCGGACAGACTTGCCCTCGAGCTCAGCAGCCTTCTCGTTGGCCTCAGCGATACGAACAACCTCGCGCTTGGCGATGTTGTTGCGCTTCTGCTCGAGCTGCTTGAGGTTGCCCTCAGTAGCCTTGATAGCGATCTTCTGAGGGAAGAGCCAGTTGTTGGCGAAACCGTCGGCAACGTCGATGACGTCGCCCTCGCCACCCTTCCCCTTGAGCTCGCCCAAGAGAATAACCTTCATTGTTAGTACTCCTCACGTTGAGGCCTGCTCGAAGCAGGGCCTTCAGCCAGTTTACTCACCTTCGCCGCAGCTGTGGCGCCCAGACCGCCCTGTACGGGCCAACTTGCGAAAGTTGGCCCAAACGTCGACAAGTCCCAGGACGCACACGACGGACAGGCTCATCTCGACAAGTAAAGCCGCCGAGATAACCAGTACGCGGGGAACCGCTCCCCAACCATGCGAGTCCATAAGGCTCAACATCACGGCAAACCCCTGGAGGAAAAAGACCAAGCGTAGGCACAAGATGATGTTGAGGGCAACAACCCCCACACCTTCAGGCACCCCGGCGGCCATGACCCATCCTGCCAGACAAGCCAATGCGACGATAAACACAGCGACGAGCCAAAGCGGCACATCGAAGCGTTTGAACGCCCCACTGACTCTCTGGTAGGAGTCCCGTCGTGCAACGATGAGACCCAAAGACCCCAAGAGCACGATGGATATGGCCCTCATCACATAGATAAGGGGCCAGGTCCTCCCCAGAAGCTCGACGGTAGAATCAACAGTGGCAGAAACTGACACCGAGGATGTTCCCGTCGGCAGAGATGCGGTCATGACCTGGCGAAGCTCTTCGAGCAGCGCTTGGACATAAGCCGCAAAATTCTCACCCTGCAACATCAAAAGCGATGCATCTGCCCCGATGAGTAACGCGGTTAGAACCGCAATGAGGCAAACGATCGAAGTGACGCTCACACGCCCAGGCAAAAGCAACGCAATTGCCAAGGCGGCGAGAGCACAGGGCAAGACGAGCGATGCATAATCCCACGTCGCGAAGGAAAGGGCGATACCCGGTCCAAGACATCCTGCGATAGCCCAAAGGGCGCGACCTTCTTCCTTTCGAGCAAGCAACCATGCTCCGAAGACCATGAGTGAAGTGCTCACACCAGGAAGAACTATCGTGCCGAGAGAGCCAATGACGCAAAGAACGAACTCAAACACGGGCTGGGCGGGACGGTGCTGCTTTCCTGGCGACTCAACGAGAGACTCAGGTGAAGCGTGCGTCTCGTCCATGGCATGCCTCTTTAGCCTCGACGATCCCTGCTGCCGCTGACAACCGTGACGGTGTAGGGCACGAGGGCCATGACGCGGGCACGCTTGATGGCAACAGCCATCTCGTGCTGATGCTGCCTGCAAGCACCGGTGACACGACGGGGCTTAATCTTGCCGCGATCGGTCATATACTTGCGAAGAAGAGCCACATCCTTGTAGTCGATGAACTCGACCTCGTCCTTGCAAAGCTGGCAATACTTCTTGCGAGGCTGACGCTGAAAATCGTTGGCCATGGTGGCTTGACCTCCTTTACGCTAAATCCGAAGTGAAATGGGCTGGGGATTCCTAGAACGGAATCTCCTCGTCATAAATCTGGTCTGCGGGCGGCATAGCTGCAGGAGCTGCATATTGCTGCTGCGGAGCAGGGGCATACGAGGAAGAATACGACTGCTGGGGCGCAGGTGCGTAAGCCTGAGGGGCTCCGCCGTCCTGAGCACCCTGACCGCGGCTGGGCAACTCGAGCTCATCAACGATAACCTCGATTTTGCTGCGCTTTTGGCCGTCGCGCTCCCACTGACTCCAACGAAGGCGACCTTCAATGCAGACGAGCATACCTTTAGTAAGAATGCGCGACAGCGATTCGGCGCGAGCGCCGAACATGGTGCAATCGATGAAGTTGGTGTAGTCTTCCCACTGGCCAGTTTGAACGTTGCGTCGACGATCGTTGACTGCCACGCCCATACCCAGGACCGGCGTGCCGCCGGCGGTCTGCCGAAGCTCCGGATCGCGGGTAAGCCTGCCAGAGATAATGACCCTGTTGATGTTTGCCATACCGTCCACACTCCTTACATCGCCGGGAATGTCACCCTAGGGCGACAAACCCGAATCACATTAAGCCTCCGCGCGACGGACGATCATGGAACGGACAACGCCGTCCAGAATGCCGAGAACGCGGTCAAGCTCTGCGATGCAGGCAGGATCGAGCTGGAAGTTGATCAGGGTGTAGTCGCCCTCGGTGAGCTTATCGATGGTGTAAGCGAGCTTGCGCTTACCCCAATCCTCGACGGATTCGACAGCACCACCGTTCTCAACGATAGTGGAATCGATCCTCTTCATCACACCGGCGCGAGCCTCGTCATCAAGAGACGGGTTCACAAAGAACAGCAGTTCATAAGCCTTCATGGTGTCACCTCCTCTGGGCTAAAGTGGCTTCGGATCTCGTGAAGGCTGTGTCCGAAGCAGGGAATGACAGCGGTTAAGGATACCCCGCAACCATGCAAGTAGTCCAGTATAATTTTCTACCTGCGCTGCATATCCATAACTTGCCATCCATAATCGTCTGCGCAAGCAAAACCTAGCATTATTTCGCCGTGACTTCTTGTAATGCCCATGACAGGAAATGCATCATGTACGTCACAAAACATTACGGCTGGACTTCCTTTTGCCAAGTTCAAGCCCATATGCATGCGGCCCGACTGGAATAACTCCAGGGCCGCATGCATCAAACATATGACAAAGAGAATTTACTCGGTGCAATCCTCAGCTGCAGGCTCAACAACCTGGTCGCCAGATTCAGGCTCCTCGGCCTTGTCGGCGTCGGAATCCACAGGTGCTCCGTCGGCTGCAACGCCTTCCTCGCGCTGCAACGCAACCAAACCGCTGACGATTGGCTTCGTACCGGCGGGATAGAGCGTGGGGGCAGGACCGGCATAGACAAAGTCGGCCTCGAACGTGAAGCCTTCGGCATCCTTGGTGTAAAGCAGCACGAGAATGTAAGCGTCGGCGCTTCCGCGATCGGCGACCTCAGCCACGATGCAGTCAAGCGTGCCGTCATCGGTCTCGACGTCGCCGTCGTAGCACAGCACATATGCCTCAGGCATGTCCTGGGCAACGAGCATCTTCACGCTCTCGCGCACGCCCTCCGGAGAGGATGCGGGGTGGTCGTTGACCTCGACGCCCTCATCGACAACCGTCACGGTGAACGGATCGAACTGCCCCATGGTATTGAGGCGCTGTTGAGCCTCGTTGAAGGCAAAGTTGAGCGCCTGCTGGGCGTTGTCGGAAATCTGAAGGGTCACTTGATCCATGGCGTTGCTCGCTTTCTCGTCATGTTGTAACTGCACAAAGCCCTTAGTATACAAAAAAAGCGCCATTCGGCGCTCTAAAAGTCTATCTGGCGGAGGGAGAGGGATTCGAACCCTCGTAGCCAGGGACACTGGCTAAACGGTTTTCGAGACCGCCGCATTCAACCACTCTGCCATCCCTCCA
>USJP01000123.1 GCA_900555105.1 uncultured Coriobacteriaceae bacterium
CGGCACGGGGGCCGCCCTCCATGGTGCCACCGGCCCACATGCACATCTTGATGCCGCTGCCGTCGCGACCCAGACCACCGATGGAGCCGGTGTCGGTACGGTCGTTGCCGAAGGACCAGGCAAGGTTGCGCATCTGGTCGGAAAGGTCGAGACGCATGTCGGGGTTGCCACCGAAGTCACCGGCGCACACGATGACGGCCTTGGCGTCAATCTCGTGGTACACGCCGTCGACGTCGCGCAGCAGGGCGCCCGTCACGGCGTCGTCGGTCTTGACGAGCTCGATGGCCTGGTAGCCCCAGCGCATCTGGCCGCCCTTGTCCTCGAGGGCGGTGTGCAGCGAACGGATGACGTAGGGCCACATGTTGATGTTGGAATCAGCGTCGCGCCACTGGGTCATACCGATGAAGGACTTCTGGCCGCAGTGCTCGCCGTTGAAGTTGGCGTTGCCCTTGTAGTTGGACGTCTTGGCGTAGTTGTCGATGAGATCCTGAGGGATGTAGGTGCACATCCAGTCGAGCATCTCGCCGGAGCGCGTGGCGTAGTCGCGCACGAGCTTCTGGTGCGCATGGCCACGATACTGGCGCATGTACTCGTTGAAGATGTCCATCGTGTCGATCTCGGGCGTAGCCTTGTCGAGGAACAGCTTGGAGTTGTAGCAGGCCATGTCGCAGGCGTACTCGTCGTACTCGTCATAGGTCTGGGTCTCGGCGAGGATGACGTTGGCACCCATCTCTTGAGCACGGAGGGCAGCCACAGTGCCGGCGTTACCAGCACCGATAACAAGAACGTCGCACTCCTCGGTATCGGCGATTTCAGTAATCTCGGGGGCGGTTCCGAGCCATGCGGGGACGTTGAGCATGAAGTCGGCGGGGGTGATGCCCAGCACGTCGACCATGCCACCAGCAGCCAGCACGCCGTCGCCCTTGGAAATGATGAACTCCTCGGGAGTAGCAGCGGCAACCTTATCGGGGTTCTCGCCATGGTTGTAGGTGGAGTACTGGCTCATGATGTCATAGGTGCCGGCGGCAACAGGTGCCTCGTCGGCTTTAGCCACGTTGGCGGCCACCATGCCGGACAGGGAGGCAACGCCCATGGTGCCGGCGGCGGCACCGGCGAGGAAGTCACGACGAGAGACGGTCTTAGACATAGCGCAATTCCTTTCTCAGGTGGATGCGTACACCGCTCGCCCTTTGGCGGGCGGACAAGACAAAAACCTAGGCCTCGGCCGCCCATCGCGCATCACCGCCAACGATGATTAAGCGCAGAAAAATAGCAATGCCGTTTCGGGTGAAGGTCTCACCAATTACGGTGATGACAGGCTTGAGCTGGCGTTTTGTTCGATTCCGCTACAGTGGGCCCGTTCAAGGTGCAATGCGGTCCATCCCGTCGACCGACAAAGAAACAGGTTGTACCTTCCGCATGAGAGGCCCTTGTCTATCAGGCAACAACCAGTGAAATGTGCGACAATGCCCTGAGAGGGATGGCAAACAGCCGGGCAATATTAAGGGAAGGTACATGGCTGACAAAGCTGAACACACTGCATGCGTCAAGCCCATGGGCTCAAAGGCGCTTGCCACGCTGTCTGCCATTGGAATCGGCTCGGCCTTGTCGCTTGCGCTGTGCATGACCCGACGTCTTGACTCGGCCCTCGATCTCATTGGCGTTGCAACGCCCACAGTTGCCGTCTACTGTTTTCTGGCCGGCATGGCTGCGGCATGTGGAGTCGTCCTTGCGCTGCACCCGCCTCGCCAGCCCCAAACAGACCCGCACGTCGCCTCGAGCGGCTCCGGCCGCGCTGGCGCAATCGCCCTCTGCTTGGCATGCATGGCGGCTTTGCCTGGTCTCTTCATCGCGTCCAAATATATCGCCCTCATATGCTCGGCAGCATTGGGCGCATCCATCGGCCTTGCTGGCATCAAGTGGTTCGATCGTATCTCGAAGCTCGACATAAACAACCTGGTGTATCTCAGCTGTATCGCGATAGCGCTCACAGGCATCAGCCAGGCTCTTTTCAAAATCATTCCGGCGGACGGAACATGCGTGCTCATGGCGGCCCTCGGCCTATTCACAACCCTTGGGCTTGTCGTTCAGACTCACTCTGAATGCCCGACTCCAGAAGCCCAGGCCCCCGATATAGACCGCAGAAACCTTATCGAGGCGATAGGCGCTTCGAAAATGTCGGTCCTCAGCACGGCCGGCGAAACCCCGACGCCCGTCCGCGATATTCTCGCCTTGTCTTGGATTGCCGTAGCGTCACTCACGTTTTGCGGCTTCATAACCGGGCTCACGTTCGACCCGCTGCTGTCTGATGAAACCTCCTGGCGCGAAGCACCCGTTGAAGTAGCTGGCTCCCTTGTTGGTGCTGCCCTCACCTGCTTTATTCTTGCGCTCCTCGGCGGCAAGGGCGGTTCCGAGCGCCGCCTGCACCTGCTCGTGGGAGCCGCCCTTCCAACCGCAATCGCATTGCTCATCGTCATCCCCGTCGTCAAACTCATGGTTGAGGGGCCCCTAGTGGCCATCGTTTCGACCATACTTTCGGCGTCGTCCTTTTCCCTCATCAGCTCCATCGCGTGCATCGAGATCGCCAGCCTCGCGCGCGCTCTTGTCGCAAACGCATCTCGTTGCGCAGCGGCAATCCTGCTCATCTGTTGCTGCTGCACGGCGCTCGGTATGACGCTCATCAATGTGGTGGGCACTGGCGGGCGTATGCTGTGCTTCCTGCTTGAAGCGGTGTTTTTTACAACAGTCGTCATTTCCTATGCGCTTATGACCAGGCCGGGGTCTTCCCTGCTCGAATCTTCAGGCAAAAACGAGACTGGCGGGGTGAACAGCGAGACCAACCTTGCGCAGCGTTGCGGCTCTCTTGCCCAGCAAAAGGGGCTCTCCCCGCGCGAGACTGACGTCCTGCTTCTTCTGGCACGCGGCTATGGCTCGACCCACATCGCCAATGAACTGGGCATTTCCGAGAACACCGTACGTACCCACGTGCGTCACATCTACGAGAAGCTCGGCGTAGGCGGCCGCGAAGCCCTCATCGCGCTCGTCGACTCGCTGTAGGAAGCCGAGCTACAACCAGCAGGCCTACACCGGATCACTCGGGAGGCGCTTGGCGTATGACACACACCAGTTCCAAAAAGCCTGCTCAGCGTTGTCCAGTGCATGAGTTCGAAGCCTCTCGATGCCAAAACCCCAGCTCAGTTCGGCCAGGGGGGACCACCACTACTGAATCATCGTGAGCGAACACCGATAGGTTCACATGGTGGCGGGCGGTGAATCCCACCCCACGACCGCGGGCGGCAAACTCATAGAGCTGGAATATCTCGCTCATCTCGAAAATATGGCCCAGACCAAGCGAGCGTTCCTCGTTGAGCCGACGGAGGGCATCGAAGCACTTGAACCCCTCGCCAGGCAGGGCAAGATCGTAGCCTCGCAAATCCTCCAAGACAAGCGAGTCCTTATGAGCAAGCGGATCGGCAGCGTTCACCCAAAAATACAGGGGGCATTTGTAAAGCGAAACCGATTCGAATTCTGACGAACATGGCAACACCGCAAGGGCCAGATCATAGTTACCATGCGCGAGACCCTCATCGCAGAGGGCGTCATTCGTCTCCCAATACGAAACGCGAACATCGGGACGCATGGCACGGAACCCGTCGAGAAAATCTGGCCCAAGAGCCCCCATCACGCCAAGCGAGCATCCCAGGCGAAGCTCATGGAGCTCCTGGCCACGAATGCGATTGAAAGCCTCTCGCATAAGGCGTAGATTGCTGCTCGTGACCTCGGTGAACTCGTACAGCTCCTGGGCATAAAGCGTCAGCTGCGGCATGCCGTTGGAGTCAGGCTCAAAAAGGGTGACACCGAGCTCCTTTTCTAGCGCTCTGATTGCCTTGGTAAGCCCCTGCGGCGAAACAGGCACCATTCGCGCCGCCGCCGAATAATTGCGCTCCTGATAGGTCAGCTCAAAGTACTTTAGCTGCTCACTGTTCACCTGTGCCCCCGTTTGGCCCCATCAAACCGCACTCAAACATTCCCTAACGTTGCAGAGCTACGCAAATATACTGCCACAAATCGCAACACGCGAGGTACAACTTGCAGTTCGGGGGGTGCACTTCTGGCTGGGTCCAGCCGTCTTGAAAGGAAGGGGCCGCGGGCCCTATTCTGCCCAGCGAAGACGCCGGATGGCGCCTGCAAGGGGAGCTGGGCACTCCAGAGGCACGCGTCTCGAAGCGCCCCCATGAGTGAAAGGTGCATGTATGTCCAACGCAATGACTCGTCGTTCGTTCGTCACTGCCACCGCCGGTGTCGCCGCCGCTGGCCTTGCCGCCGCAGGTCTCTCCGCCGAGCCTGCCCAGGCCAAGGTCATCGCCGAGTCGAACAGCGTGTGGGATCTCGAGGAGGTTGGTGAGCCCACCGAGACTCTGACCTGCGACATCGCCATTTGCGGCGCAGGTGGCGCTGGCATGTCGTGCGCCTGCCAGGCCAAGCAGCTCGGCCTTGAGCCCATCGTGCTCGAGAAGTTCAGCTTCACGGGCGGCTCGTTCGTTGGCGTCGAAGGCTCCTTCGGCGTTCAGACTCACTGGACCGAGGAGGCGGGCGAGACCCAGACCGTGGCCGAGGCCATCAACAACTGCATGGATTACCATCACTGGGTGCCCAACCACGACCTTTACAAGAAGTTCTTCGGCACCACGGGCGAGACCGTCGAATGGCTTGAAGACCTTGGCGTTGAGTTCGATCACGTGCAGCAGTATGGTGACCACAAGGCTTGGCACATCTTCAAGCGCAACCTCGACAAGGGCCCAGGCGTGAGCTTCATGGAGTCCCTGGGCAAGGCCGCCGAGAACCTCGGCGTGCAGGTCGAGCTTGAGTGCCCGGCAAAGCAGCTCGTCATGGAGGACGGCAAAGTCACAGGCGTGCTCGCCATGCGCGCCGACGGTACCGTCGTCAAGGTCGAGGCCCCCACTGTTGTTCTCGCCACGGGCGGCTATGCCAACAACCTGGACTTCCTGTATGCCGTCTCCGAGACCCACAACGAACTGCTGGCTCCCCAGGGCATGACCGGCCGCGACGCCGACGGCATCAAGATGGCACGCGCGGCAGGCGCAGACATGGCCGAGGGCCTGGGCACCGTCATGTGGTGCGGCCCCGTCATGGTGGGCTCCACGTGGGCCCAGCCCGACTACATCGCCTCTACGCAGCCCGTCCTCTGGATCAACGAAAAGTGCGAGCGCTTCGTCAACGAGGACAAGTGGGAGAACGACTTCGCACGCGTCGGCATCGCGCAGCGCAACCAGAACAAGACGTACGCCGTCTTCTGCAAGGGCGACCTCGACGCCTGGGAGAACGAGGGCGTATACGGCACGTGCTTCAGCTTTGTTGCGGCCGGCGAGCCTATGGCCGGGTTCACGGAGGCCGTCGAGGCCCTCGATTCCGTCCACAAGGCGGACACCATCGAGGAGCTTGCCGAGGCCGTCGAGCTCGACCCCGAGGCCCTGAAGGCCGTCGTCGACCAGTACAACGGCTACTGCACCGCGGGCGAGGACCCCGACTTCAACAAGGCTCCCGAGAAGATGCACGCCATCGAAGAGGGTCCGTTCTACATCGCCGAAATTGCCGACGGCTACTACTGCACCGTGGGCGGCACCAAGATCAACACCGATTGCGAGGTCATCAACACTGAAGGCGAGGTCATCCCCGGCCTCTACGCCACCGGTTGCGACGCGGGTGGCCTGTACGGCGACGCCTACGACGTTAACAAGGCCCCGGGCTCACAGTCCAGCTGGG
>USJP01000124.1 GCA_900555105.1 uncultured Coriobacteriaceae bacterium
CGACGGTCGACCGGCTCATCGAGCTCGACCCCGCGCAGGGGTATCGTCCCCGCATTGCACATGACCAATCAGTGAAGGTGGGCGTGTGCCCCAAGTGCGGCGGCGACGTGGTGGATGTGGGCAACGACAAGGTGCCTTACCTTTGCGAGCACAACAAGAAGGATGCGGCACCCGGGGAGCAGGCATGCGATTTCCGCCTTGGCCGCGAACATCTGGGCAAGAAGCTGCCTAAGGCCGACATCCCCAAGCTGCTCAAAGGTGAGACGGTGCTGGTCAAGGGCCTGACCTCCAAACGAGACGGCTCGAAGTTCGAGGCATACCTCGCACTTGACCCCCAGCGCGGCTGGAGCGTGCGCATTGTGGGCTATCCCAAAGACGAGGCCTAACGCCTAGAAAGCGATGGGTAAGTAGTCCCCCGGCGACAATCTCTCCTGCACCGGCGCCGACGGCTGCCGGAGCAGTCGGGAGACTTTTGTCACGTCCTGTCTGCATTAGGCGATCGAGGAGCGCCTCTGTACCCTTATGCGGCAGCCTCGACCGCCCGGTGAACCCCTCGCAAGTTCCCCAAGACCGTTTTGGGGAGCTTGCCCACCGTTCTCCTAGGGTCACGCTGGCAGCAAAACGAGTTTCGGTGCAGTCCTGAGGCCACCTCTGGCAGCGAAACGAGTTTCGGTGCAGTCCCGAAGGGTGCGCCGGTAGCCAAACGCGTTTCGGTGCAGCGGCTTCAAAGTAGAAGGAAGTCACCCCTTGGTAAAGAGCCTATTTCTGTTGTAAAAACAACAGAAATAGGCGTCAGGATGCGGACCAGCGCTGCCTTAGGACCCCTAGAGAGCGGGCAGAGGGCCTTGTGGGCCGTTTTGACTACTCCGAAACCCATTTTTCTGCCAACGCACGCGAGAAAACTACTCCGAAACTCGTTTTGCTGCCAAAAAGGTCTTGGAATCAACCTTGCACAATGCCTCGCGCCACCCGACAAGGTGGGCGCACCCAGGATGACCAGCATCGGGAGAGGCCGTCACCGGCGAGTGAAGAGGCGATCAAACGCAGCCGGCATCGCCGAACGCGCTCTTTACCAGCGCGGCCGCAATGGTGAAATGCCACACGGCCCGCCTATTTATCGTTTTCCTGGCCCATCGCGCGGTCGCGGTTGATAGGTCGCCTAAACAGCTCGCTCACGCGCTGCGGGTCGCGGCTCTGGCCCAGGACCCACATGGTCTTGGCAACGAGCGCCTCGGTTGTCATGTCATCGCCGATGAGGATGCCCGGGTTATCGAGATAGGCGCGGCCCACCTTGTATACGCCTAGGTCACAACCCTCTTCGGGCACCTGCGTCGTGATGACAACGAAGCGCCCGGAGTCCACCCAGTCGAAGATGGCGCGCTCAAACGAGGCGTCCTCGTGCTCGGGGATGCCTCCAATGCCGAATGTCTCGACGATGACAGCATCGTAGTCGCGCTTGAGCAGCTCAAAGATTCCCGGGCCCATCTCAGGAGTCAGCTTCAGCACAAACACGCGCTCGTTGAGCGCGTCGTAGAAATGCGCGGAGTCTGCGGCCGGCTTATTGTCGCGGCCCGCCCGGATGACGCGCCCGTTGCGAATGAGGGCGAGCTCGGGATAATTGACGCTAACAAACGCGTTGAAGCTCATGGTGCGCTGCTTGCGAGCGCGCGTTCCTGCGATGACCATCCCACCAAAGACCACGCACACGTCGTGGGCCGAATCATCCACGGCATACAGCAGGCTCTGGTAAAGGTTGAGCTTGGCATCGGTAAAAGGGTTGGCCATGGGCTGCTGCGAACCCGTCAGCACGATGGGTTTGGGGCTGTCTTGAATCAGATACGACAGGGCAGCCGCGGTGTAGGCCATCGTGTCCGTGCCGTGCAGCACCACAAAGCCGTCGTAGCTGTCGTAGGCGTCCACAATCACATTGCGAATGCGCATCCAGTCGCGCGGGCGCACGTTTGTGCTGTCGATGTTCATGGGTTGCACCACGTCGATATGGCACAGGTTGGCCGCCTCGGGAACGTAGGCCAGCAGCTCGTCGCCGCTCAGCCCCGGCGTCAGGCCGCGGCCGTCCTCGACGGAGGCAATAGTTCCGCCCGTGGCGACGACCAAGATGCGCTTTTTATCCTGCATGAAAACCAACCCTTCGCAGCGGCGTGCGTACCAGTGGCCCAAAGGAGCTCACAAACGGCAATCATAACCCAAAGGCTGGCAAAGCCGATGCCGCAGCCTGCCCAAACGCCGAGAATGCCACCCGAGAGGCAGAAGGCGGCACCCACGCACACCATGAAAGTCACGACCCACCTCTGCCCCACACTTCAAGCTGCCGCCCTCGCTCAACTCACCCTCGGTGGCGAAACATGAGGTTTCGGCACCGTCGGCAATTGTTGCGCCCCAAGCAAGCTTGACATAAGCGACGGGGTCCTTGGGCGCATCTCCGCGCGCTATGATTGCTCCTCGGTTGGTAAGGCAAGGGACATCAAAGGGGTTTGGGGAATGAAATACCTGATTATTCAGCTATTGGCAGTTGCATTTTGCTGGTTCGCGGCACGCTCGATGCGCAAGCACGCCATCGCGTATTATGTGGGCGCATTCGCTCTTGAGGCGCTTTTCCTGTACGGCAAGTTCTTCTCGCTGCCCGGCTTTCTGTGGACGCCTATCTTCTTCGCCGTTGACCAGTGCATGCTCGGCACGGCGCTCTTCGTGGTTGTGATGTTTGTGGGCGTGTTCCCCAAGAACTCCCCCATTGCCCAGCGGCTTCGTCCCTCGCGCGGCGAGCTCAGCATCTCCGCCTGGATCCTGTGCCTGGGCCACCTGTTCTATCTGACGGTCATCCCGCGCATGGCGGACATCGCCATTCGCCTGGGCTTTGCCATGCCCATGACGGTGGTCGGCCTTATCGTGGCGCTCATCCTGCTCGTTCTGCTCATCGTCCTGGGCGTCACTTCGTTCAAGTTCGTGAAGCGTGCCATGAACGCCACCACCTGGAAGGCCGTGCAGCGCTGGTCGTACCTGTTCTACGCCTGCACGTACATCCACGTGATGCTGATGGTCGTGCCCTCCGCCGTGTACGGATCGGGTCAGGCCGCATTCACCGCGCTTGTGTACACCGCGATTTTCGGCAGCTACGCCGTGCTGCGCGTAAAGAGGGCACTGGCTGAGAAGGCCGAGGAGACGGACGTCGCAAAACCCGAGGTAGCTGGGGCATAGAACCACACAGCGCGCGATTTGAACCATGAAACCCCCGAGCCGGTATTCACTTTCTGGAATAGCAGCTCGGGGGTTATTTTGTTGCGCGGAATGGGGTTGAGGGCTCGCAGGTTAATGGTATCCGCGCAACGCCGTCGTGTAATTACTTGCCCTGGGCGGCCTCCTCACCATGTCGCACCTCGTCGTCGAGAGCTGCAAGGTCACGCTTGATGTAGGAATTTGCAAACCGCACCAGGCCACGATAGAAGTCAGTGCGGGCCTTGTGGTCGACGTCGCCAGCGAAGCGAGGCATCCAGTTCGCAAGATGGTCGCGCACAAAGTCCCTCTGTGCGCAGCGAAGTTCATCTTGCTGCGAGGTGTCACTGTGCTCGATTGCCTCTGCCTGCTTTGCCGCAAGAAACGCCACAAACTCCAGCTCAAGGGCCACATGGTCCTCGCAATCGTTCCATTCCTCGTTCTTCGTAAGGCCAAAGCGGTGATACCATGCCAGGGCCTCATCGCGCGCCTCCTGCATAAGCAGGCCCTCACGACTCGTGTATACCGACTCAAAGGGATACGCCGAGCTTTTCTTGGTGGAACCCGCCCCGCAGAACGTGTGGGCATAATCCCGGGCAAGATCAAGCGTCGACGCGTCGGATGAAGCCAGATAGCTGCGCATCATCCCCAGGCCATGGGCAAAAGCCTCGTCATCGGTCTCAAAGACATCCGACTTCTGAAGCGCTTCGAGCAGTTCGCCGTCGACCTCTTTTCTGAATAGGCGAGCAAGAAGCGCGTACACTTCGCCCCTCTGCTTGGTGGTCTCAACCTGCTGCCTCGAAACTTCGTCCATGGTCTGTCCCCTCCCCCGGCATTTCCTACGAACGCCAGGTCATCTTGTTGAGAATGTACACGTTTGCCGGCTCGTTGCCCTCGCCGGAAAGCTTGTAAGCACGGTCGCCCGCCGCTGCCACCAACTGGGCAACCTCGGAGGTCGGATCATCGATATCGCCAAAGTGAAGGGCGTTGCCCGTGCAAGCGGCCACGCACTCGGGCAGCTCGCCCTTGTCGGTGAGGTCCTTGCACATCGTGCACTTGAGAGCGACGTTCTTTTCCTCGTCGACATAGCGCGCATCGTAGGGGCATGCGCTCACACACAGGCCGCACCCGATGCAGCTTGCGCCGTCAACCTGCACCGTTCCATCTGCGTCCCTATACGAAGCACCGGTGGGGCAGACCTCGACGCAGGGGGCGTTGAGACAGTGCTGGCACTTCATGGGCAGGAAGTACATCTCCATGTTGGGGAAGACATCGCCCTCGTGGATGGGGTTGGGTCCGATGCGTTCGATCCACGTGAAGCGCTTGCCCAGAGCAGGCGCGTGCTGCACCTTGCAAGCGACGGTGCACGCCAGGCAGTTCACGCACTTGTTGCACTCGGTCACAATGACGTTTTGCATTTAGAACGCCTCCCTTTCCTCGTCAGTCATGGGCTTCCACTCCTGCAGGCGCGGGTCGTCACCCGAAGTAATGATCTCGATGCCAGTCTCGGGGTCGCAGGGGATGATGCGTCCGTCCGGGCAATTATCCTCAGTGCACTTGTAAACCTTCACGAGGTATGCGCGCAGCGTGCTCGTACCCAGGTGCGGGTCCTGGGCATACTGGTCTACCAGGACGTTGATGTTGGAAAGGTCCCAACCGTGATTGGGAGCGGGCAGCTCTGGATACCACCAGCCGTGGTCGGCCTCGATGACGCGCGGGTCAATGCCTGCAAACAGATCGGCAGTTTCACGAATCCTGCCGCGACGCGACTCAATCCAGCACCAATCCCCCTGCTCGATGCCCAGTTCAGCCGCCGTGTCAGGGTGGATTTGGAACTTAGGCACGGGGTACTGCTCGCGAAGATACGGCCGCTGACGCCCCTCCGAGTGGAAGAAGAGCGGGTTGCGGCGACCCGTGGTCATGATAAGCGGGTATTCCTCATACACCTCGGGAGTCTGATAAGGGCTCTCGTAAGGCTCGCGCACCGTGGGCAGTGCGGCCAGGTAGTCGTCCTCGCGACCAACCTCGCGGTCGATGCCGCGCGTATCGGCCGGGTAAGACTCCAGGATGGTGCTCCACAGCTCAAACTTACCGGTGGGCGTGGGGAAACCGGTGGGACCAGGCTTGCCCGTGGTGTTGAAGTCGGGGCTCTCCGGATCGAAGTATCCCTGAGGTGCGCGCAGCCAACCCCACATATAGCGACGATAGTACCCAAAGGGGCTCATCTTCTTGAGCGACCACTGGCCATGCTCCTGGAACTTGTCGCAGAAGTCCTGGTAGGAGTCAAACTCCAGGGGTGCGCCATTCAAGCCGAGCTCAGTGGGGCCTCCTGCCTGCATCACGTGACCGTCCATGAAGTCCATGGGCTTCATGGTGATGACCGACATGTCGAGGGCCTGCTCGTCGCTGGGCCACTGCGTATCGCCAAACTGGGCAAGGAAGGGCGTGTGCGACTTGTCCTCGGGCCACCCGGGGTTGCCGAGCTTGGGCGTAAGCTTGTTGATAAGCGTCATTGAGTCCCACTTGGCCTCGGCCAGAGGCTCCACAATCTTCAC